>NZ_JBSGDT010000031.1:0-92375 GCF_053602515.1 Amycolatopsis sp. NPDC004368
CCGTTGTTGAAGAAGGCCGGGACGTTGTTCGAGGACGCCGGGAAGGCGTTCAAGGGTCTCAAAGGCGGCAAGGTCGCCCCGCCGCCGAAGACCAAGGACCTCTCCGGCACCCCGAAAGCCCCGCCGGCGAAATCCGGCGGCGCCGACAGCGGGGGCACGAAGGCCTCGGGTTACGAAGGCACGCCGAAGGACTACACGCCGCCGCCCGCCTCGAAGGGCGCCGACGACGGGACCCACGCGTCCGGCTACGAGGGCACCCCCAAGGACTACACCCCGCCACCGGGCAAGTCCGGCGGTGACGACGGCACCTCGGCCTCCGGCTATTCCGGCGGTGCGGGCAAGGGCGACGACTCGACCCACACCTCCGGCACCGGCGGAAGCGGCAGTGGAGGCAGCAGCGGTGGTGGTGGCGGCACTCCGCCCCCACCGGCCAAGGCGGACCCACCACCGCTCGACACGGGCTCGGGGCCCGCGGGCGGCGGTTCGCTCGGGGGCTCGTCGGGCGGGTCGAAGGGCCCGGCGGCCCCTCCGCCGGCCTCGCCGAAGCCGGACAACCCGCGGGACACCGCGGTGGACAAGGACAGCCGGATCTGCAAGTCCGACCCGGTCGACGTCGTTCGCGGCGCCGTCGTGCTGGAGCAGGTGGACCTGCGGCTGCCGGATCCGCTGGTGCTGGAGCGGCTGCACCTGTCGACTTACCGGGCGGGGTTGTGGTTCGGTCCGACGTGGACGTCCACTGTGGACCAACGGATCGAGCTCGACGCCCGCAACGCCACGTTCTACTCGGCCGACGGCACGATCCTCGTCTACCCGCTGCCCGCGCCCGGTTCGCCGGTGCAGCCGGCGGAGGGCCCGCGGCGCCCGCTCTCGGTCGGCGAGGACGGCACGTACACGGTCACCGATCCGTTGCGGGGCACCGAGGTGCGGTTCGCGCCGCTGCCGGGCCGCGGCGGTGCGGTGCTGCCGATGGCGGCGATGGTCGGCGCCGAAGGTGCGCACGTCGAGGTGGAGTACGACCGGTTCGGTGCGCCGAAGCTGCTCAAGCACTCCACCGGGTACCTGGTCGAGCTCGAGTCGGACGCCGGGCGGATCACCGCGATCCGCGTGGTCGACGCGACGAAGAACCTCACCGTGCTCGCCCGCACTTTCGGCTACGACGAACGCGGCCGGCTGGTCCGGGTCGTCAACTCCTCGGGCCTGGCCGAGACCTACGACTACGATCCCGCCGGCCGGATCACGGGCTGGCAGGACCGCAACGGCGTCTGGTACCGCTACGTCTACGACACCGAGGGCCGCTGCGTCCGCACGGTCGGCGACCGCGGGTTCTACGACGGCCAGTTCGCCTACGACCCCGAACGCCGGGTCACCACCTACACCGACTCCCTGGGTCACCACACCGAGTTCCACATCAACGAGGCCGACCAGGTCGTGCGCGAGGTCGGCCCGCTCGGCGAAACGACGGTGTCCACTTGGGACCGTTACGACCGCCTGCTCTCGCGCACCGACCCGCTGGGGCGCACCACCGCGTTCGAGTACACCGACGAAGGCCTGCTCACCGCGATCGTGCGGCCGGACGGCAGCCGTGCCGAAGTCGAGTCCGGTGTGGACGGATCGCTCACGCTCACCGTGACCAGTGGTGCCCGCACCTACCGACGCGTGTTCCCGGCCGGGACGGCGCCGGACCTGCTCGCGGTGCGCGCGACCGCGGGCACCGAGTTCCAACAGGACCGCCAGTGGACCGCCGAGGTCGCCCCGGGCCCGGTCGAGGACCCGGTGGAGCGCGACCTGTTCGGGCGGCCGCGCGTGGTCACCGATGCCTCGGGCGCGCGCACGCGGCTGGGGTGGACGGTCGAGGGCCGGCGCGCCAGCCGGATCGGCCCCACGGGCCGCCAGGACGAATGGCGCTACGACGCCGAGGGCAACGTCGTCGAGCACGCCGGCGACCGCTACGAGTACGGGCCGTTCGACCTCACCATCGCGAAGATCGACGCCACCGGCGCCCGCACGTCCTACGAGTACGACACCGAGCTTCGCCTGACCCGCGTGACCAACCCCGCGGGGTTGAGCTGGTCCTACACCTACGACGCCGCCGGGCGCACGGTGTCGGAAACCGACTTCGACGGCCGAGTGCTGCGCTTCGAGCACGACAGCGCCGGGCAGCTCGTGAAATCGGTGGACGGCACCGGCGCGGCCACCACGTTCACCTACGACGAGCTCGGCAACGTGGTCGAGCGCCGCACCGCCGCCGGGGTCACCACCTACGCCTACGACCCCGTCGGGTTCCTCGTGCGCGCCACCGAGCGCGACAGCGTGGTCGAGATCGAGCGGGACGAGTTCGGCCGGGTGGTGCGGGAAATCGTCGACGGGCGCGCGGTCGCGTACACCTACGACGAGGTCAGCGTGCGCCGCCACACACCGTCCGGTGTGGACAGTGTGTGGACCTACGACGCCGAGGGCACCCCGGTGGCGCTGGCCGTCGCCGGGCAGGTCGTCTCGTTCCGCTACGACGAAGCCGGCCGCGAGGTCGAGCGCACCACCGGCACGGGCACCACGCTCACGCAGGCCTTCGACGGCGAACACCAGCTGACCCGCCAGGTCGTCACCGCCCGCGCCACCGCGCGCGTGGTGCAGCAGCGCGGGTACACCTACAGCGCCGACGGACGGCTCGTCGGCGTGGACGACGCGCTGTCCGGGCCGGTGCGGTACCGGCTCGATCCGGCCGGCCGCGTCACCGACGTCTCCGCCGCGAGCGGGACCGAGAGCTACCGCTACGACCCGGCCGGCAACATCGTCCACGCGCAGCTGCCGGCCGCCGACCCGCGGCCGCGCCACTACACCGGCAACACGCTGGCGTCGGCGGGCCAGGTCCGCTTCGCCCACGACGCCCAGGGCCGCCTCACCACCCGCCAGGACGGCGCCGCGACGTGGACCTACCGCTGGGGTCCGCTCGACCGGCTGCTCGGCGTGCGAACACCTGACGGCACCCAATGGCGCTACCACTACGACCCGCTCGGCCGGCGCACCGCGAAGCAGCGCCTCGCGCCGGACGGCAGCGTGGCCGAGGAAGTCACCTTCGCGTGGAGCGGCCAGCTGCTCGTGGAGCAGGTGCACCGCGACGCCCAGGGCCGTCAGCTCGTGCTCACCTGGGACCACTACCCCGACAGCACCCGCCCGGTCACGCAGACCGAGCACCTGGGCACCGGGGTGCGCTTCTTCTCGTTCGTCACCGACCAGATCGGCACGCCCGTCGACCTGGTCGACGCCCACGGGGTCGTGGCCTGGCACGCCACGCCGTCGCTGTGGGGCCGGGTGACGCCGAGCCGCCCCGGTACCGTGTCGACGCCACTGCGCTTCCCCGGCCAGTACGCCGACGACGAGACCGGCTTGCACTACAACGTCTTCCGCTACTACGACCCGGGCACGGGCCGCTACCTCAGCCAGGACCCGCTGGGTCTCACGCCGGCACCCAACCCGGTCGCTTACGCACCCAACCCGCTGTTCGAGGCCGACCCGCTCGGCCTCGGCTGCGGCGGCAGCAAGCCGGTCGAAGACACCGACGCACCGCCACCTCCTCCGCCACCGCCCCCACCGCCGCGCCAGAACGCCGGCAGCGACGCGACGCACGTCCAGAACTCCAACCCGTCCTCGTCGACCCCGAACACGTCCTCCGCGCCGCCACCGCCTCCGGTGCCGAACATCGGCGGCTCGAAGCTGGGCGGAAATGCCGGTGGCGCAGCACCTCCGCCCCCGCCGCCGCCGCCTCCGCCGCCGCCTGTCCGCGGTTCGGGCGGTACCGGCACCACGCCTGCCGGTGGCGGTCACACCGGTGGCGGCAACGGCGCACCGCCGCCCCCGCCACCCCCTCCGCCCCCACCGGGCCGCGGCGGCTCCAACCTGCCCGGAAACACCGACACAACCTCCGGTAGCCACACCGGTGGCGGTAATGGCGCACCGCCTCCGCCGCCGCCTCCCCCGCCGCCCCCTGGCTCAAAGCTGCCCGGAAACACGGACACGACGCCGGGCGGCTCCCACACCGGTGGAGGCGAGGGTGCACCGCCACCGCCTCCGCCGCCTCCGCCGCCCCCTGGGCACGGACACACCGGTGGCACCGGCGCACCCCCGCCCCCGCCACCGCCGCCCCCGCCGCCGGGCCACGGCCCCTCGGGTGGACACCACACCGGGTCGGACGACGTCCCGGGTCACCACGGGACCGACTCGTCGGGTTCGGGTCACCACGGCGGCGACTCGTCGACCCCGGACCACACCGGTGCCGACCACAACACCGGCCACCACGGCGACGACTCGCCGTCGAACGACCACGGAGACACAACCGGCCACAACCAGCACGACGGCGGCCACGACAGCAGCGGCCACGACGGATCGGGCCACGACGGCACCGGCGGTGACCACACCGGCGGCGATCACTCGCACTCGGGTGGCAACCAGAACGGGCACAAGCCCATCGACTACGAGCCCGCGGGCTCGGACCACCCCGGGCACAACCGTCCCGCCCAGGACAACCGGCCGTTCGAGGACAAGTACGCGGACTACAAGAACGAGCTGAAGATCGAGGGCCCGCAGAAAACCCTGAACATCCCGAACAACGACAACATCACGCTGAACACCAGGATCGGAGATCTCCCGCCCGGCGTCGCGCACGGCTTCGGGCCGGCTGACGCCGACAAGAAGGTCGGCCACTTCTTCGGCAAGGACGACGAGTACCTCAACAAGATCGACGAGGACAGCGGTCGGCCGCAGGGTGATGTCAAAGCGCACCTGGATCTCGAGCTGAGCGGCGGCGGTGGCTACAACTACCAGACCGGCACGATCAACGTGCAGAACGACATCGGCAACTACGACAAGACGCTGTACCACGAGATGGGGCACATCAAGCAGGACCAGCTCGGGTACAACGGGGCCAATACGAACGTGTCGGTCATCGAGTACCACAACGTGCTGCACCACGAGAACAAGTTCAACCTCAACGATCCGCCACGCACCGACTACACGCTGGACCAGGTCATCGGCAAAGCGAACAAGAACCGCACCTGGGACGACATGGTGAACGACATCAACGGACTGCCCGACGACCATCCGAAGAAGGCGCAAACCCAGAACGCGCTCGCCGACATCGACAACGTCCTGAACAATGACCCCCGGTACGCGGGGGTGTCCAACCAGATGAAGACGAATCTGGCCAGCGAGTACTTCTGGAACAAGAAGAACAACAGGTACTGAGCAGCCGCCGGGCCGAGACCCCGCGTCTCGGCCCGGCCACCGCTCACGACCGCGACATCACCAGCCGCAGGTTGCCCGACGTGCCTTCCGAGTTTCGCGTCGCGCCTCCATGCCTCTCACCGAGCGTCACCACTCGACAACCACCCGCAGCGGCCCCGATCTCCGGATCGGGGCCGCTGCCGTGTCCGGAGGCTTGTGGCGCAGCGCACGACGAAGTACCGTCGCCTCATTCGAATTTAAGAAATATCTTTCGGTATTTCGAATCGAAGGGACTCGGGGTCAATGGCGACGACGATGAGGACCACCACGGCGACGAGCAGACGGCGCGTCGCCGTCGCGTGCATCATCGGGAACTTCCTGGAGTACTTCGACTTCGGCGTGTACGGGTTCCTCGCCGTGGCCATCGGGCACGAGTTCTTCCCCGGCGGGTCGAGCGCGGTGGGGCTGCTCAAGTCCCTGGCGGTGTTCGGCGTGGCGTTCGCGGTGCGGCCGCTGGGCGGCGTCGTGTTCGGGCTCATCGGGGACCGGGCGGGGCGCAAGGTGGCGTTGTCGGCGAGTGTGGCGTTGATGGGCGTCGCCACGACGGTCATCGGGCTGCTGCCCTCCTACGCGACGATCGGCCTCGCGGCGCCGGTGCTGCTGGTGTTCCTGCGCTGCCTGCAAGGGCTCGCGGTCGGCGGCGAGTGGGGTGCGAGCTCCGCCTACCTGATCGAGACGGCACCGGCGGACCGGCGCGGCATCCCTGGCAGCTTCCCGTCGATGGCGGCGGCGCTCGGGCTCATCTTCGGCGCCCTGCTCTCCCTCGTCTTCCAGCTTTCCCTCAGCGCCGCCGACCTCGACAGCTGGGGCTGGCGCGTGCCGTTCTTCGTCGCCGCGCCGCTGGCCGCTGTCGGCCTGTACGTGCGCCAGAAGCTGGAGGACACGCCGGTCTTCGCGCAGCTGGCCGAGAGTGACGTCCCGCGGGCCCGGCTCAAAGACGCGCTGCGCCGCGATCAGGCCAAGGCGATCTTCGTGACGTTCGGGTTCTCGTGGATCTGCGGGGTGGGCCTGTATTTCCTCGGCACCTACGTCGTCAACTTCCTGACCTCGACCGCCCACGTCGGTGGCACCCGCGCCACCGTGCTGACCTCGATCGGGCTTGCGGTCTACTGCGCGCTGTGCCCGCTCGCGGGCCGGCTGTCCGACCGGCTCGGCCGGCGCCGCACGCTGCTGTTCGGCTGCCTCGGGCACGTCGTGTTCGGCATCCCGGTGTTCATGGCGCTGGGGACCGGGTCGACGCCGGTGGTGATCGTCGCGCTGATCGTGTTCGGGATCTTCCAGGCGCCGATCAACGCCAATACCTCGCTGGTGCTCATCGAGATGTTCCCGGCCTCGACCCGGCTCACGAGCGGCGCGATCGGGTTCAACCTCGGCGTCGGCGCGCCCTCGGGGTTCGCGCCGCTGGTCGCCGCCGCGCTGGTGGTCTCGACCGGGCTGAGCTACGCGCCGGGGATCCTGCTCGTCGGCGTCGCCCTGGTCTGCGGGCTGATCCTGCTGCGCTGGCTGCCGGAGACGGCCGGGCGCGACCTGACCCTCGACGTCGACGCCACCAAGTCCGGCCCCGCCCCGACGATCGCCGGCAAGGTGACCGAGGTCGTGACGCAGTGATGCGGGCTGCCGTGCTCACGGCGCCGGATCACTTCGAGATCCACGGGCGCCCGGTGCCCGAACCGGTGGCCGACCAGTTGCTCGTCCGGGTGGCCGCGTGCGGGATCTGCGGCCACGACGTGTTGGCCCGCAAGGGTTTGCTGGCCGCCAAGCCCGGGCAGGTGCTCGGGCACGAGATCGCTGGACGCGTCGAAGCCGTCGGCCCGGCCGGCGATGGCTCGTGGCTGGGCCGCCGGGTCGCGCTCGTGCAGCGCTTCCCGTGCGGCACCTGCGCCGACTGCCGGGTCGGCCACACCAACACCTGCCGCGGCGGGCCGGGCTTCTACGGCGAGGACCTGCCCGGCGGATACGCCGAGTACGTGCTCGCCGGGCCGCTCAACGCGGTCGCGCTGCCCGACGCGATCGACGACACCGCGGGCGCGATCCTGTCCTGCGCCCTCGGCACCGGCCTGCACGCGCTGCGCCGCACACGCGTCTCGGCCGGCGATGTCGTGCTCGTGACCGGTGCGAGCGGCGGCGTCGGTGTCCACACGGTACGGATCGCCGCCGCCCTGGGCGCGACGGTGATCGCCGTGACGAGCCGCGAGGCCGCCACCCCGGCGTTGCTGGCTTCCGGCGCCCGGGCCGTCGTCCCCGTTCCGGCCGGGGCCCCGGGTGTCCGCGAAGCCGCCGCGAACCTCGGCCGGCCACGGGGTGTCGACGTCGCGATCGAGACGACCGGCACCCCGACGTTCGCGTTGTCCCTGCGCGCGCTGGCGCCACACGGCCGGCTGGCCGTGGTGGGCAACACCGACCCCGGCGCCGTGTCGGTCCACTTGGGACTCGTGATCCTCAAGGAGCTCGAGATCGTCGGCTCGGCCCACGCGAACCGCCGCGAGCTGCTCGACGTCGTGGACCTCGTCGCGAGCGGTGAGGTCACGCCGGTCCCGCCGCGCGTGTGGCCACTCGCCGACGTCGCCGCCGCGCACGCCGCCGTCGACTCGGGTGCGCTCGTCGGCCGGGCGGTGGTGCGGCCGTGACCGGTCCGCTGCACGGGATGACCGTGCTCGACCTGAGCCAGCAACTGCCGGGGCCGTACGCGACGTTCCTGCTCGCCTCGCTCGGCGCCGACGTCGTGAAGGTCGAGCCGCCCGCCGGGGATCCCGCGCGGCGCTTCGACCCGCCGATGTTCGAGCGCGTGAACGCGGGCAAGCGCAGCGTTTTCCTCGATCTCAAGGCCTCCGCCGACTGCGCTCGGTTGCTGGAGCTCGCGGCCGGGTGCGCGGTGTTCGTCGAGGGATTCCGGCCCGGGGTCACCGCCCGCCTCGGCTGCGACGAGCAGGAAGTGCGGGCGGTCCGCCCCGACGTCGTCTACTGCTCGATCAGCGGCATGGGCCAGACCGGACCGCTGGCCGGGCACCCGACCCACGACCTGTCGTTGCAGGCCATGGCCGGAATCCTGAGCGACACCCGGGAATCCGACCGCATCGGTGTGCCGTGGGTGGACCTCGGCACCGCCACCACGGCGGCGCTCGCGATCACGGCGGCGTGGCACGCGGGCGGCGGCGCGGTCCTCGACCTGGCGATGCTCGACGTCGCGACGGCCTGGACCAGTGTCAAACCCCTCGCCGTGAGCGAGGCCGAGGCGACCTACGGCGTCGTCCCGGCGAAAGACGGTTCGGTGGCGGTCGCGTTGCTCGAAGACCACATGTGGGCCCGGTTGTGCTCGGCGCTGGGCTGGCCGGAAGACCCCGCGCTGGCCACCTACGCCCGGCGACGCGGGCACGCGGCGCAGATCCGTGCCCGGCTGGAAAGCGCGTTCGCGGACCGCACCGTCGCCGAGCTGATCGCCCTGTCCCACGAGCACGACCTGCCCCTCGGCCCCACCGACGCGACGGGCGACGCGGACACCGTCGCCCAGCTCGCCGCGCGCGCCCGCGACCACAGCCCCGCCGCGCGCCACACGCCGTTGCCGCTGGATCTGCTCGCCGGACCACGCCCGTCTCGGACCCAGGAGCCGCCCCGGATCGGCTAGGCTTTTTGGCGGATGACCGGCGACGAAAGGCAGAGTGCGTGGCAGCCGACGCAGGAGCGGAACGGTTCTCGCGAGTGTTCGACACGCTCGAACTGCTCGTCGGGCACCCGGAGGGCATGACACTCACCGAGATCGTGAACCGGCTCGGGATGCCGGCGAGCAGTGCCCACAACCTGTTGCAGCGCATGGCCGCCACCGACGTCATCGTGGTCTCCGACGACCTGCGCTACTCCCTCGGCTCGCGCGCGGTGCGCCTGGGCATCCGCATCGTCGACGGCCTGGAGGTGCGCGACGTCGCCCGCCGCCCCCTGCAGGAGCTGACCCGCGCGACCGGCGAGGACGTGTACCTCGCGGTGCGGCTCGGCACGCGGGTGTCCTACATCGACCGGTTCCCCGGCACGCGGCCCATCGCGGTCGACATCCGGCTCGGCCAGTCGCTGTTCCTGCACGCCACCGCCGTCGGCAAACTGTTCGCCGCCTTCCACGCGCCGCTGCACCGGCGGCTGCTGGGCGAAACGCGCCCGCAGCTGACCGACCACACGCTCACCGAGGAGCCGGACCTCGAACGCGAGCTGCACACGATCCGGCGCACCGGCTATTCGGTGAGCCGCGAGGAAGCCATCCCCGGCGTCGTCGGCTACGGCTTCCCGATCCGCGACGCGTACGGCGAGATCACCGCCGCCATCCACATCTCCGTGCCCCTGGCCCAGATCGACGAGACACACGAGAAACTGCTGGTGGACAAGGCGTTCGAGGCCGCCGCGACGATCGAGGCCGACCTCGGCCGCGGCGGCGCGGACCTGGCGCGGCGCGGCCGCCGGGCCTGAACCCGGGGCCGGATCGATCCCTCAGTCGAGGCAGAACTCGTTGCCCTCGACGTCCTGCATCACCAGGCACGACTCGTTCTCCTCGTCGGCTTCGAGCAGCTGCACCCGCGTGGCACCGAGCGGCAGCAGCCGCGCGCACTCGGCCTCGAGCGCGGCGACGCGCTCCGCGCCCACGAGCCCGGTGCCCACCCGCACATCGAGGTGCACCCGGTTCTTCACGACCTTGCCCTCGGGCACGCGCTGGAAGTACAGCCGCGGCCCGACACCGTTCGGATCGGCGCAGACGAACCCCGCGTCCCGCTTCTCCGGCGGCAGGGAGGCGGTGAACTCGTCCCAGGTGGCGAACCCGTCCGGCGCCGGCGGGACGACATAACCCAGCACCTCGCACCAGAACCGGGCGACGCGCTCGGGTTGCGCGCAGTCGAAGGTGACCTGGACCTGCCTGACAATCCCCATGGCGCCCACCCTAGTCGGATTTTCCGCCCGGGCTCGGTATTTTCCGCCGGCGCGGGCACCCCTGACCGGCCTGGGGAGACTACAGGAAAGCCCAGCCCGGCCGCCCCGACTTGCACGTTTCGTAGGCCACCGGGTCGATCGTCTGGTAGATACCGATCACCGTCTCGCCGTCGCAGGTGACGCGGCACAGGTGCTCGTCCAGGCCGCGCAGGCCGATGCGGGTGCGCGGGTCGGTGAGGTCGTAGGTCTCGCCCTCGGTCATCGACGGGCCGTCGTAGGAACCTTGGTGGATGCCGCTTTCCGGGGTGCCGCCGTACATGCCGCAGCGCAGGAAGGCGGTTTGCAGGCCGAGGTGCTCGTAGTGCAGCTGTTTCACCTCGCCCGTGCCGAGCCGGTAGTCGACGACGCCCTCGGCGAAGATGTCCGTGTCGGGGTCGAAACGCAGGCGGCGCGTCGGCTTGGCCACGCGCGTTGCGCCCGCGCGTTCGTCACCGAACGGGTAGTACACGCGATCGCCCCACAGCGTCCAGCCGGTGAAGGGCACGAACGCGTTGCCGGAAACGCCGACGTGCAGCCGTCCGCCCAGCGACATCGCGGGCCCGCCCACGCCGCGGCCCGTGCCCCAGTGCCGGTCGCGCGTGCCCGCGGAGCCGGGGCCCAGCTCCACGCAGGTGCCGTCGACCTCGACCCAGCCCTCGACCGTGCCGAAGCCCTCGAAGCCGGCCGTCACGTCGTTGCGCCGGCCCGGCGGCGTGCCGTGGGCCGAGTCGGACAGGGGCTCGCGGAACACCTGGCGGGTGGTGTCGCGGAAGGTAAGGTCGTAGCTGATGCCCCACTCGTTGGGTTCGAGCACGTAGCGCCATTCCCTGAGCCCACGGATGATCTCCGGCGCGATCGGGCCCACCCTCAGGTCGGCGCGGTCTACGCCGAGGTCGCGGAAGCTGCGCACGGACGTGTGCCGGCCGCGGAGGTTCACGATCGCGTAGGCCTCGGCGCGGTCGAGGTTCGGGTAGAAGCTGCCGCCGGTCGCGACCATCACCTCGCCGGCCGGGTCGTGGCAGATCATCCAGTACCGCTCGTAGGCGCGCGGATCGCCGGTCGCCATCACGCGGATCGGGTCCGGGGTCTGGTGGATGAGGTAATCGTCCAAAGGGGACAGGGGGAACTGCTCGGCGAAGTGCTCGTCGCCCACGGTCAGGTCGCTCATCGCCACCTCCTCAGCTCGGGTCGGTCTCGACGCGACGGATCAGGTACTCGGTGATCTCCCGGCGGGCGGGGGCACCGGCCGGCAGCCGCGCGATCACGCGCGACAGCAGGGATCTCAGCTCGGCGTTGCGTTCCGCGGCGCGGTGGACGTCGGTGCCGCTCTCCACCGGCTGAGTCACCCGGGCGACCTCGGCCGCGAGCGGGGAACCCGCGGCTACGCAGCGGGTCAGCAGCTGCGCCATCGTGAGGTTGTCGGCGGTGTAGAAGGGCAGCAGCACCGACCACGAACGCCCCACCTGCGTGAGCAGCCGCCGGACGTTGGCGAGCTGTTCACGCGAGTCGCGGCTCAGGCCGGGGTCGGTGGCGACGGCGTCCAGCAGACGCTGGGCGCCGTGCAGCTGGTCGTCGATGGTCGGGCGCACGTCAGCTCCTCTCGGCGATCGCGGTCAGCAGCGTCCGCAGCACGCGCCGGGTGGGGCGGTAGGGCTCGTCGCTGCGCTCGTCGAGGAACGCGCGCAGCCCGCTGACCTGCATCACGGCCGTTTTGAAGGTCGAGAAGACGACCCACCACTCCAGGGCCGTCTCGTCGACGTCGGTGCCGGTCGTCTCGCGGTAGTGGCGGACGAGGTCGGCGCGGTCCCACACGCCCTCGATGAGGTGCTCGCGGTGACGCAGCGGCTGCACGACCCAGCCGAGGTCTTCGAGCGGGTCGCCGAGGTGCGCGAGCTCCCAGTCGAGCAGCGCCGAGATGCCGCCGCCCTGCAGCAGGATGTTGCCGGGCTTGAAATCCGCGTGCACGAGCACCGTGCGCGCCGACACCGGGGCGTGCTCGCGCAACCAGCCGACGGCCAGGTCCAGCTCGGGATGTGCGTCCAGTTGATCCTGGCGCAGCACGGTTTCCCACCGCGCCAGCTCGACGATCGCCGCCTGCTCCCCCGGGTCGGCGAGGACGGCGCCGAGGCCGCTCGCCCGCCAGTCGACGGCGTGCACCTCACCCAGCAGCTCGCAGAACCGGCGGGCCAGTGCGGTGCGCTCGGGCAGCGGCCGGTCGCCGTTGACCACTCGGTAGTCGCACTCGCCGGGTTCGCGGCGCATGATCAGCGACGGTTTGCCGAGCCACTTGCCCTCCGCGTCGAGCCACCGGGCCCGGGGCACGGGCAGCCCGCTCGGTTCCAGTGCCCGCAGCACGGCGAACTCCGTGCTCCGGTCCGTGTCCACCAGGCCGCCTTCGGGATCGCGCCGCAGGATCAACGGCTCGCGTTCGCCGGTCCGGGGATCGACGAGGTCGAACACCCAGTTCTCCCGCGAACGCCCGACGCCGACGCGAGTCAGGTCCACGACCTTCGGCACCGAGCCGAGGCGCGCGGACAGGAACTCGTGCAACTGCTCGTCGAGCGTGCTGGTCATGGCGTCTCCCGCAGTGAGGAACGGTGGCCGGGGGCCGCGACGGCGACGAGGGCTTCGGCGCGCTCGGTGAGGCTTTTCCCCCGCAGGTCGGCGATTCCGTGCTCGGTGACGACCACGTCCACATGGGACCGTGGCGTGGTCACCGCGCCCGCGTGCAGGCACCGCACGATGCGCGAGCGGCTGCCGTCCCCCGTGGTGGCGGGCAGCATCACCACCGAGAGGCCGTCGCGGGAGTGCTGGGCCGCGCGCAGGTAGTCGGGCTGGCCGCCGATCCCGCCGACGTACCCGGAGCCGAGCTCCTCGGCATTGACCTGACCGGTGAGATCCACCTCCAGCGCCGAGTTCATCGCGACGAAGTGGTCCAGCCCGGCGAACACCCCCGGCCGCGCGAGCTCGGCCACCGGACGCACGAGCACCCGGGCCTCTACCACCCAGTCGTAGAGCTCCTGCGAACCGGCGGCCTCGCAGATCAGCACGGCACCGGGCTGCTCGCTCAGCGCGCCCGCGCGGGCGAGGTCGAGCAGCCAGGTGCCGGCGAGGGTCGAGTGCACCCGCAAGCCGCGTTTGGACTCGAGCGCCGTGCCGATCGCCGAGGGCAGGGTGCCGACGCCGAGCTGGATCGTCGCGCCGTCCGGCACCAGACCGGCGACGTGCCGCGCGATCCGCTCGTGCACCGGCCCGGTGGGGCCCGCCGCGATCTCCGGCACCGGCCGGGAGCCGGCGACGGTCGCGGTCAGCTGCGAGCTGTGCACGCGTGGCGCGCTCGTGTGCGGCAGCCGGTCGTTGACCTCGGCCACGACGGCGCGGGCGCGGCCGAGCAGCTCGTAGGTGTAGTCGACGGCCAGGCCCAGGCTGTGGAATCCGCTGTCGTCGGCGCTCGACACCTGCAGCGCCACCACGATCTGCTCGGGATTGCGGCTCGCGAGCGCGCGCGGGACGTCGCGGAAGTGGCACGGGATCACGGAGACCGTGCCGTTCGCGGCGAGCCGGCCGAGCGGGCCGAGCGCACCGAACGACACCAGCGGCAGCTTCCGGGCGGCCGGGCCGGAGAGCGCGGAGCTGTGGCTGAGCCCCACGAACACCTCGACGTCGGGCGGTGCCGCGCACACGAGCTGTTCGAGCAACGGCGTCGGCTCGCCGGTGCCCTGCGCGACCACGACGAGGTCGCCGGGCTTGAGGACCTCGGTGATCCAGGCGGGCGTCACAGCACGACCACCGGCGTGACCGGGGTGGCCGTGGAACCCACGAGCGGGATGGGTGCGAACACGAACAGGAACGTCGAGCGCGCTTCGGCGGCCAGCGCGGCGCCGAGCTCGGCCAGCTCCAGGTTTTCCAGCAGCGGCACGCCGTGCTGGTGCAGGAGCAGCAGGTGCGCGGGGAACCCGCTGGTGGCCGACTGCTGCTCCACGGCGTAGTTGTCGGCGCCGACGAGGGCGACGTCGTGGCCGGCCAGCCAGCGCGCGGCTTCCGCGGTGATGCCCGGTTCGTCGGCGAAGTAGTCGCCGCCCGTCTCCGAGGCACTGCCCTGGGACTCCAGCCAGCCGGTGCGGATCAGCACCGCGTCGCCGGTTTCGAGGGTCACGCCGGCTTCCGCGATGCCCCGGCGCAGCTCCTCGACGCCGACGGGCGCGCTCGGGGCCAGCGGTCCTCCGGTCGCGGCGACCAGGTCCACCAGGACGCCACGGGTCACGACCGGCACCAGCTTCTCGGCGCCGCACCGCTGCGCGCCGCGGGTGGTCCGCGTCGAGGACTGCGGGTGTCCATTGTAGATTTCCTCGCCGGTCCAGGCGTGGGCCAGCGTGTCGGCGTGGGTGCCGCTGTGCGTCGGGAACTGCACGGTGTCCTCGGCGAACCGGAACCCGCCCGGGGTGCGCGCGCCGAGTGCGTAGTCGCCGGCGTCGCGGTTCATGAACCGCATCGGGCCCGGCCGGTGCCGCGGCGCCGAGGTGCCCGGGCCGAGTGGCTGGGCGAGGCCGAGCGTCCGTCCGGTGCGCACCAGACGCGCGGCCTTGAGCGTGACGTCGGGGGTGACGAGGTTGAGCGCGCCGGCCTCGTCGTCGGTGCCCCAGCGGCCCCAGTTGCCCGTCATGCCGCTCCCGCTTTCAGCTTGTCCTGCACCAGTTTCTCCGCCTCGTCGCGCAACGTCCGGCGCACCAGCTTGCCGGTGCCGGTCTTCGGCAGCTCGGCGACGATCGCCACCGCCCACGGCACCTTGTACCCGGCGATGCGTTCCTTGCAGTGCGCGATCACGTCCTGCGCGGTGAGCTTTCCGCCGCGTGCCACCACGAACGCCACCACGACCTCGTCGCGGCTCGGGTGCGGCGCGCCGAGCACCACCGCCTCGGCGACGTCCGGGTGGCCGGCCAGGAAGCTCTCGACCTCGGTCGGCGAGACGTTGATACCGGACGTTTTGATCATGTCGGTGATGCGCCCGACGAACGACACCGTGCCGTCGGCGTTGACCACGGCGCGATCGCCCGTGCGGAACCAGCCGTCGGCGGTGAAGGCAGCCGCGTTGGCCTCGTCGTCGTCGAGGTAACCCGGGGTCAGGCGCCCGCGCACCTGCAGCTCCCCCGGCTCACCGGCGGGCAGGAGCGCACCGGTTTCCTGGTCGGCCACGCGCACTTCGACGCCGGTGAGCGGCTCGCCCTGCGTGCGCAGGCGCGTTTCGAGCGGCATGCGGTGGTCCGTGACGCAGCAGTTGCCGTAGGTCTCGGTCGAGCCGTAGACGTTGCACAGCTCGGTGATGCCCAGAGCGGTGATGGCGCGCTCGACCTCATCGGGCCGGCCGATGGTCAGCCCGGTGCGCAACGAATCCACCGCCCGCACGCGCTCGGCCGCCGAAGTTGCGAGCGCGTCCACCATGGCGGGCAACAGATACGCGGCCGTCACCTGCTCCGCCGCCATCAGCTCGGCGGCCGCGGCGGGCTCGAACTGTTCCTGCAACACGAAACACGCCTGGTGCGTCATCGTGGCCATGAGCGCGTTGGCGCAGCCGAAGCTCCAGAACAACGGCGAGCCGAACCACACGCGGTCCTCGGCGGTCAGCCCCATGCGCTCGCCGATGTGGAAGCCGTTGCGGATCAGGTCGCGGTGGCACAACGGCACGGCTTTCGGGTTTTTCGTCGACCCCGACGTGTAGAGCACGAACGCGGCCTGCTCGGCATCGGGTTTCCCGCCCCCGTCCGGACCGGGCGCGAGATCGGTCCACGCCGAGGCCCCGGCGGGCGCTTCCCCGCCGAGCACCACGACGTGCCGCAGTCCGGGGAACACCTCGTCCGGCTTCCCCAGATCGGGCACCAGCTTCCGCAGCTCGCCGACGAGGTCGTTGCCGCGCACGCGATCCGCGAGCACCAGCACCGACGCCCGCGAACTGGTAAGCAGGTACTCGATGTCGTAGGCCTTGACCCACGTGTTGAACGCGTCGACGCGCGCACCGCAGGCCAGCGCGCCGAACGCCACCGGCACCCATTCCGCGACGTTCGGCGCCAGCAGCGCGACCACGTCCCCCTCGCCGACGTCGATACCCCGCAGCTTGCTCCGCGCGTCCTCCATCTGCTCGGTCAGCTGCGCATACGTCCACCGCACGCCGCCGACGACCAGCGCCTCCCGCCCCGGCGCCGCCACGGCACACTCGCGCAGCAGGTCGGGCAGGGTCTCCGCAGCAGGCATCGGGCTCATCGCGACCTCATCGTCACTTTCGAAATCTCGAATCGAAATTCGTATATCCGTAAGCTACCGGCGTGTCGGCGAGTGCGTCAAGAACACCGGCTCATGCCGGGAGAGCCTGGGCGACGGTGAAGTGCCTTGTGCCACGGGGGTTCTCCAGCTCGTCGAGGACCGCGATCGCCAGGTCGGGTGCCGTGATGTGCGAGACGCCGTCGTCGTCGGCCAGCAGCGTGTCGCCACCCCGCCGGTACGCGCCGGTGCGGGCACCGGGCGCGAGCACGGCCGGTGGGCTCAGGTACGTCCAGCCGTCGTAGGGGTGCTCCTGGCACACGCGGAACTGGGCGAGGCTCGCCCGCGCGACCGGCTGCCAGGCCGTGGGGACACGGACTTCGTCCTCGATCACCAGCCGGGAGGGATCGTCGGGTGACCGCAGCGGCGCCGAGCCGCCGATCACCAGCACGCGGGTGCCCGTCCGGGCCGCGGCGTCGAGGAATCCGCGGCTGAGCGGCGCGAGGCGGTGCTCGTCGCCGGCTGCCAGGCGGATGGCCAGCACGGCGGCGTCGGCCTCGGCCAGCACGGGATCGAGCGTCTCCGGCGCGGCGACGTCCAGGGCCTGGACGGTGACGCCCGCCGTGGTGGCCGGGCGCCGCGACACGGCAGTGACGGCGTGCCCCCGGGTGAGCGCTTCGGTGACGATGGCGCCGCCGGCCAGGCCGGTCGCGCCGAAAACGGCGATTCTCATGGGTTCCTTCTCTTCGGTGGGAGTTGCCCGGCCACCAACGCGGCGAGGGCGAAAACGAAACCGGCGAGCTGCACCGGAGTGAGGGCTTCCCCGGCGACGGCCGCCCCGAGCACGGCGGCCACGAGCGGGGAGAGCAGCCCGAGCAACGCGGTGCCGGTGACGGGCAGGCGCCGGATGCCGGCGAACCAGAGCCCGTAGGTCAGCAGCCCGCCGACCAGCCCGAGCCACAGGTACCCACCCACGGCCGGGCCGTCGATGCCGGCAGGGACGCCGTCGACCACCAGTGCCGGTACGAGGAGAACGGCCCCGGCGGCGCTGAGCTGCCACCCCGCGAGGCCGAGCGCGCCGACGCCTTCGGGGCGGCCCCAGCGTTTCGTCAGCACGACCCCGGTGGCCATCGACACGGCGCCCGCCAGCCCGGCGACCACGCCGAGGGGATCGAGCCCGGCGTCGGGCCCGAGCACGACCAGCGCGACCCCGGCCACACCGACGACACCCCACGAGACCCGCCAGGCCGACAACCGCTCGTGCAGGATCGCGACGGCCAGGAAGGCCACCACGATCGGCTGGGCCGCGCCGAACGTCGCCGCGACCCCGCCGGGCAGGTGCTGCGCGGCGAGGAACAGCAGCGGGAAGAACGCGCCCATGTTCAGCACGCCCAGCACCGCGCTCTTCCACCACCACTCCCCGCGCGGCAGGCGGCGGGACAGCAGCAGCGCGATCAGGCCCGCCGGCAGCGCCCGCATCAACGCCGCGAACAGCGGGTGTCCCGGCGGGAGCAGGTGCGTGGTCACCAGGTAGGTCGTGCCCCAGACCAGAGGCGCGATCGCGGTCGAGGCGGTCCACCCCACGCGTGACGCCGAGGGTGCGGAGATCGTTGTGGTCACCCGTCCATCGTCGGCCGCGGCCGATGATGAGTCCAAGACCTGGTTCTCATCTCACCGATGATCCGCAATCATGGCTGCATGGAGCTCCAGCAGATGCGCTACGTCGTCGCCGTGGCCGAGGAACGCAGCTTCACGCGGGCCGCCGAGCGCTGTTTCGTCGTCCAATCGGCGCTCAGCCACCAGATCAAGGCCCTCGAGACCGAGCTCGGCGTGCCGCTGTTCGCGCGCACCAGCCGCCGCGTCGAGCTCACCGCCGCGGGCGCGGCCTTCCTGCCCGCCGCCCGCGCCAGTCTCGACGCGGCGGCCCGCGCCATCACCGACGCGGCCGCCGCCTCCGGCCTTGTCCGCGGCACGCTCACGATCGGCCTCATCCCCACCGTCACGGCCATCGACATCCCCGCCGCCCTCGGCACGTTCCACCGCGCCCACCCCGCCGTCCACATCACCCTGCGCGGCGGCGGCAGCGACGAGTTCATCACCGCCCTCACGGAAGGCGCGTTGGACGTCGCCGTGCTCGGCCTCCCCGACTCCGCGCCGCCTCAGGGCGTCGCCACGCGCCGCCTGGCCCGCGAACGCCTGGTCGCCGTCGTCTCCCCCGACCATCCTCTGGCCGACCGCGCCCACCTGTCCCTGGCCGACCTCACCGACGCCACCTTCGTGGACTTCCCGGTCGGCACCCCGGGTCGCGCCCCCTCCGACCACGCCTTCGCCACCGCGGGCGTCCGGCGGCGCGTCACCTTCGAAGCGATGAGCACGGACCTGATGCTCTCGCTGGTCCGCCAGAACCTCGTGATCACGCTGCTGTCACCCGCCGTCGTCCCGGTCGGTGCGGGTGTGCGGACGATCCCCGTGAGCGACGGTCCCGCTCGGGTCGAGTACCTGGCGTGGCGTGCGTTCAACCCTTCGCCTGCGGCGCAAGCGTTTCTCGACCAGGTGCCGGCTGGGTCATGACCCGGACGGCACGTACCGGACCTGGTCGGTGTGCTCGGTGTGGGTGTGGATGAGGCTGCTGTCCCACCTGTGCGGCACCGAAGCGGCCACCCGCTCCACCAGCTGGCTGCAGAACACCGGGGCGCTCAGCCGTACCAGCCGCGGATCGCTCGTGTCCAGGGCGAACGTGTCGGTCTCCCCCGTGACCTCCACCTGCCGGTGCCGCACGTCCGCCGGCCGCGGCAGGCCGTAGCCGTGGAGCAGCGAGTTGCGGATGATCCACAGCACCACGGCGTCGTCGTGGTCCACGCCGTGCTCGACCAGCAGCCGCTTGAACCGCCGGCCCGCCGGCACGGACGTGCCCGACAGCGTGTCGAGCACGATCATCCCGAGACACACCCCGATCCACGACCGCGTGCCCGGCCCCTCACCCGTCTCGGGATCGCGCCCGTGCGCCGAGCGCATGTCGCGCAACGCCAGCTCGAGGGACAGGTAGGGCCGATCCGGGTGCGGCGCGCAGTGCAGCCGCGTCAGCGGTTTGCCCCCGCGGTCGTCGAGCGTGGTCACCACCGCACGGTACCCGGCCGGTGCCGGGCGGGGCGTCAGGAAGACGTCCGCAGGGATTCGCTCGCTTCGGCGATCAGCTCCTGGAGCCGGACACCCCGCCACACGTTCAGTTCCGACGAACGCCCGCTGCGCACCGCCTCG
Source organism: Amycolatopsis sp. NPDC004368 (assembly GCF_053602515.1). Classification (NCBI taxonomy): domain Bacteria; kingdom Bacillati; phylum Actinomycetota; class Actinomycetes; order Pseudonocardiales; family Pseudonocardiaceae; genus Amycolatopsis; species Amycolatopsis sp. NPDC004368. The sequence continues at coordinate 19,732 of NZ_JBSGDT010000031.1, forward strand.
GCGAACTCGGCCCGCAGCACGGGCCAGGCCTCGCTGTGGTCGATCGCCGCGGTGTCGTAGGCCAGGGTCCCTTCGGGGCCGAACAGCTCGACCGTGGTCCGCACGCGGTCGAGCCCGATCACGCCCGACAGCGAAGCCTGGCTGACCGCACCGCTTTCGTGTTCGCAGGTCAGCTCGATCCACCGGGTCGAGTCGCCGGCCGCGCGGATCGCCGCGATCGGTCCGAGGGTGGTTTCGAGGAGGTCGAGCAGGTGCGGGCCGAGGTCGGGCAGGGCGCCGTGTTCCAGGCGCCAGCTCGTGGCCAGGTCGCCGCCCAGGAAGGCGCCGTGCAGGTAACACGAGCGCGCGCCGAGTGCGGTGAAGGATCGGGCCCGCTCGACGAACCGGCGGGTCTCGGGCAGGTACCGCTTGGTCAGGACCAGCTGGCTCACCACGCCCGCCGCGTCGATGGCCTCCGCGAGCTCCCGCGCCGCCGCCGGTGTCAGCGCCACGGGTTTCTCCAGCAGCACCGCCTTGCCCGCGCGAGCGGCACGCCCGGCCAGCTCGGCCTGGACGTCCGGGCGCACGGCGAACACCACGGCCTCGCAGCCATCCAGCAGTTCGTCGAAGTCGGTCGTCGGCGTGGCGCCGTGCGCCGCCGCGAGTTCGGCGGCGGCCTCGGCGCGCCGGGCGTAAACGGCGGTGAGCTTGGTTTCCGGGCCGGCGGCGAAGGTCGGCGCGTGCATCCGGTGCGCCCACGGCCCCGCACCCACCAGCCCCACGCGGACGGGTTCGGCGCTCACGACACTCCTTCGCGCATCAGCCGTTCGTCGACCACGGCCGGGGCGTAGGCCGCGTCGAGCACCAGCGCCTGCGCGCCGTAGAGACCCGCGAAGTCCCCGAGTGCGCTGCCCGCCACCTGCAGGTGGCGCGTCGCCCGCGGCAGCGCTTTCTGGTAGATGACCTCGCGGACACCGGTCACGAAGTGCGTGTCGGCCAGATCGCCGGCGATCACGAGCACCTCCGGGTTCACCATGCAGACCACCGTGGTCAACACCTCCCCGACGAGCCGCCCCGCCTCACGGGCGAGCTCCACCGCCTCCGGACGGCCGGCGGCGAGGTGGGTGGCCAGCTCGCGGCTCGACCTCGTCGGCACCCCGCGTTCGGTGAGCCGGCGCGCCAGCGCACCCCCGCTCGCCACCGCGGCGAGACAACCGCGCGAACCGCACATGCAGACCGCGTCGTCGTGGCCGGGCAGGCGGATGTGCCCGATGTCGCCGGCCCCGCCGTCGACGCCGCGCAGCAACCCGCCGTTGAACACCAGCCCCGAGCCGATCCCGGCCGACACCTTGACCAGCACCAGCGGTGAGGACTCCGGGTATTGCTGGGTGTGCTCCCCCAGCGCCATGATGTTCGCGTCGTTGTCCACCACGACCGGCACGGCCCAGCGACCCGAGAGGTCCTCGGCGATCGAGTACCCGTCCCAGCCCGGCATGATCGGGGGCTGGCGCACCGTGCCGGTCTCGAACTCGACCGGCCCCGGCACACCCACGCCGATGCCCCGCACCTGCGCCGGCGGCCGGCCCGTCTGCGCCAGCAGCGCGCGGAACCGGGCGTCGAGCGCGTCGAGCACCTGAACCGGACCGGCCGCCACCTCGAGCGCGGTCCGTTCCTCGGCCAGCCGGTGGCCGTCGAGGTCCACGACGGCGAGCCGGGCGTCGGCGGTGTCGAGGTCGGCGACGAGCACCACCCCGGCGTCGGTGAACTCGAGCAACACCGACGGGCGGCCGCCGGTCGAGTCCTCCGTGCCGTGGGCACGCAGGTAACCGCGGTCGAACAACGGCTTCAGGCGCTGCTGCACGGTCGAGCGCGACAGGCCCGTCTGCTGCTGCAGATCGGCGCGCGTGCGCGCCTTCCCCGTGCGGACCAGCCAGAGCAGGTAACCGGACGACATCGTCACCGGTGCGACTGTAGTGATCTCCTACCCCTTTTCCGCGCCGCTGGTCAGCCCTTCGGCCAGCATCTTCTCCGCCGCGAAGAACAAGATCACGATCGGGATCGTGAGCACGACCGAGCCCGCCATCAGCACCGTCTTCGGCACCTCCAGCCCGCCGGCCAGCTGCGAAAGACCCAGCGACACCGTCCACTTCGAGCGGTCCTCGACCAGGAACAGCAAGGCGAAGAGGAACTCGTTCCACGCGATCATGAACACGTACAGACCAGTCGCGACGATCGACGGCGCCGCCAGCGGCAACGTCACCCGCCACATGGTCCCCAACCGGCCGTTGCCGTCGATCGCGGCGGCTTCCTCGATGCTCTCCGGGATCGTGGTCAGGTAGTTGCGCAACATGTAGATCGACACAGGCAGCGCCTGAGCCACGTACACCACCAGCAGCCCCACCAGAGAGTCGCGCAGGCCCGCCTTGCTGAAGACGACGAACAGCGGGATCGCCAGAAGGATAGACGGAAACAGGTACACGGCCAAGAACAGGAAGTGCACCTGCCGCCGGCCCGCGAAGCGCAGCCGGCTGGCCGCGTACGCGCCCGGCAGCGAAAGCGCCAGGGTGACGATCACGGTGCCCACCGCCACCAGCGCCGAGTTCCCGAGCAGTTGCAGCAATCCGTCGCCACCGGACGCCACCGACTTGAGCACCGTCGAATACGTGGTGACGGTGAGGTCCGACAGCTTCGGCAGGATGTCGCCCGGGTTGCGCAGCAGCGAATCCTGCGAGCGCACCGAGAGCAGCACCATGTAGTAGAACGGGAAGAGCGTCGCGATCGCGAGGACCACGATCGTGACCCAGCGCAGCACCCCGAAGAGCCGGGTTTCGAACGTCATGCGGTTCACGCGCGATCCTCCGGGGCGAAGAACTTCAGGTAGACGGCGAGGAACACGACCAGCACCACCGCGAGCACCAGCGCCTGCGCTGCGGCACCGCCGATGTCGAACTGCGCGGTGAGGAAGTCGTAGACCCGCACGCTCAGCACGTCCGTGCCGGCGCCACCGCCGGTGAGGAGGTAGACGTCGTCGAACTTGTTGAAGGTGAGGATGAACCGCAGCATCGACAGCAGCGCCAGCACCGGGTAGAGCTGCGGCAGCAGGATGTGCCGGAAGCGCTGCGTCGGGGTCGCGCCGTCGACCAGCGCGGCTTCCTCCAGCTCTCCCGGCACGGCCTGCAGCCGCGCCATCATGAACAGGAACGTGAAGGGGAAGTAACGCCAGCCCTCGAACGCGATCACCACCAGCAGGGCCACCGGGAGGTGCACGTGCCAGCCGAACAGCGAGAGCGTGGAGCTCTCCCGGCTGAGGAACGCCACCGGTTTGTCCCAGCCGAAGATGCTCTTGCCCCACGCGTTGACCACGCCGAACTGGGGGCTCAGCATGATCTCCCAGACGAACGTGGCCGCCACCACGGGCGAGACGTACGGCAGCAGCATCGCGCTGCGCAGGAACGCCCGGCCGCGAAACGGTTTGCGCAGCGCCAGCGCCGCGACCAGCCCGAGCGCCAGCGACAGCACCGTGCCGCCGATGGTGTAGACCAACGTGGTGCCGAGCGAGCTCCACATGTCAGCGGAGCCGAGCACCTTGGCGAAGTTCTGCATCGTGAAGCGTCCGAAGACACCTTCGCGTTGCAAAGTCGCCAACCGCAATCGCTGGAACGCCAGCACGATCGTCCACACCACGGGCAGGACCACGACCACCAGCACGATGATCAGGGTCGGGGAGAGCAGGGCCAGGCCGGCCCTGCTCTCCTGCTGCCGCAGGGTGCGCACTCGCCGCCGTGGGGGCCGGCCGGACGGCTTCGCGGGGGCGGGCCGGTTCCGGACGGTGTGCGCCGAGGTCATCCGTATGTCCCTACTTCAGTGATTTCTGGATTTCCTGGACCGCGGTGCTCGCCTGCTTGGCCGCGCCGGCCGGGTCCACGGTGCCGCCCGTCATCGCGCTGACGGCCTTGGGTACGGGCAGCTCGGCGAGCGAGGCACCGGCCAGGCCGCCCTGCCCCTGCTGGATGCCCCACTGCTGGAAGCTGTCGAGGCTGCCCTGCAGCGCTTTGATCACCTCGGGCGGGTACACCGCGGACAGCGACTTCTTGGTGTCGGTGCCGACCTGCAGCCCCGCCCAGGCCTGGGTGAACTTGCCGGCCTCGGCGGCGGTCCCGGTGCGGGCCGGGATCTTGCCCTGCGGCGCGAGCCCGAGCCAGCCGGCGTAACCCTGGTCCATCATGTAGCTCACGAACTTCTGCGCGTTGGCCGCGCGGTCGCCCTGCGTGATCACCCACGAGCCGAGCTCACCGAAGTTCTGCGCGGCCGAGCCGTCGGGGCCCTTGATGGCGGTGACGAACCCGGTGTTCTTCGCGAGGAACTCGGGATCGGCCTGGCACTGCGGGCAGCTCGGCGCCGCGTCCTTCTGCAGGCCCGCGAGCTGGGGCAGCAGGTACGACGACCAGACGGTCATCGCCGCTTTGCCGGCGAAGTACGTGGCCCTGGTCGAGTCCACGTTCTGCGCGCCGGGCACCGAGTAGTCGTGCACGAGGTCGTTGTAGAAGGAGAAGGTGTTGACGCACGCGGGACTGTCGAGCGTCACCTTCGCCGACTGGTCGACGAGCTGGCAGCCGTTGCCCAGCGCGAAGTCCTCGAACGTCTGCTGCGTGAACGCGTCGCCGGGGTCGGTCGCGATCGAGATGCCGGCGACGTCGCGGGAGTTCAGCTTCTGCGCCGCCTGCCGGATCTTGTCGAACGTGTCGGGCGCGCCCAGACCCGCCTTGGCGAAGAGGTCCTTGCGGTAGACGAGCATCTGGGGCCAGCCGTCCGACGGCACCGCGAGCTGCTTGCCGCCGCTCACGTCCATCTGCAACGCGCGCGCCGAGAAGGTGCCGGCGCCCAGCGACTTGACCACCGACGCCGCGGCGTCGGTGTCGACGAGGTCGTTCACGGCCATCTCGTTGACCCCCGTGAGCGAAAGCCCGCCGACGACGTCCGGCAGGTTGCCCGCCGCCGCGGCCGAGGTGACCAGCTGGCTGAACTGGTCCTCGTCCAGGCCGACGATCTTCACCTTCACGCCGGTCTGGGCGGTGAACTGGTCGGCGATCCGCTGGGCGGCGGCGACCCGGTCTGACTGGTTTTCCATGCTCCAGACGGTGAGCGTGCCATCGCCACTGTCGTCGGAGCCGGAACCGCAGGCGGTCAGCGCGCCACCGGCCACCACCACGGCCGCCAGTGCGGCGGCCGATCGGGCCGGGACTCTCGCCCGCCGTCGTGCTGAAGACATCGGTGCTCCTTTGCGTCGTGCCTGGCGACGATCACAGCACCAGTTACGCGTGAAAGCAAGACAAGTTATGTAGATTTTTTGACATAAGTGGGGTAGCTTCTGCTCGGCGGAACGCCATAAATGATCGACAAGGTGGTCGGAGGAGGCCCTCGTGGGCACGGTGGTTCAGTTCGTAGGCCCGCGCCGGGTCGAGGTGGTCGAAACACAGCCGGAAGCGCTGGGAGCCGGGTCGGTGCGCGTGCGCACGCTGTATTCGGGCATCTCGGCGGGCACCGAGCTCACCGCCTACCGCGGCACCAACCCCTACCTCACCCGGGTCTGGGACGAGCGGCGCCGACTGTTCGTCGACGGCGACGCGAGCCAGAGCTACCCGGTGGCGGGCTGGGGGTACTCCGAGGTGGGCGAGGTGCTCGAGGTCTCGCCCGATGTCGCCGGCGGGCCGGGAGTGCCGGCCGTGGGCGACGTGGTGTGGGGCATCTGGGGCCACCGCAGCGAAGCCGTCGTCCCGGCGGCGAAGCTCACCGACCACGGCGTGCCGGCCGGGCTCGACCCCCTCGCCGCGTCGTTCGCGCGGGTCGGCGCGGTGGCGCTCAACGGGGTGCTCGGCGCCGACGTCCACCTCGGCGAAACCGTCGCCGTCTTCGGCCAGGGCGTGATCGGCCTGCTCGCCACCCGTCTGGCCACGCTGAACGGCGGCCACGTCGTGGCGTGCGACGCCATCCCGGCGCGGCTGGCGATCGCCGCGGAGTTCGGTGCGACGCGGACGGTGGACGTGACCGCCGCCAGTGCCGCGGAAGTCGTGCGCGAGGCGACGGGCGGCCACGGTGCCGACGTCGCCATCGAGCTCAGCGGCACCTACCGCGCGCTGCACGAAGCCGTTCGCACGGTGGGCATCGGCGGCCGGGTGGTCGCCGCCGGCTTCTACCAGGGTGACGGCACCGGCCTGCGGCTCGGCGAGGAGTTCCACCACAACCGCGTGGAAATCGTCGCCTCGCAGATCGGCGGGGTGCCGTGGCGGCTGGCCGGGCGGTGGGACCAGGACCGGATGAACCGCACGTTCCTGCGCCTGGCCGCCGACGGCGCGATCGACCCGGTCCGGCTCGTGACCCACCGCGTGCGCGTCGGCGAAGTGGAGCAGGCCTACGAGCTGCTCGACGAACGCCCGGCCGAAGCACTGCAGGTCGTCCTCGACTACACGGAGAACTGATGGTGAAACTCGCTTGCCAGGAACAGATGTTGCCCGGCGAAACCCTCGAAGAGAAATGGGCGTTCGCAACCGCCTCCGGCTACGACGCCATCGAACTGCGCGGCAAGAAGGACTTCGCGCTGCAGCAGCGCCTGCCGGAGCTGCACCGCGCGGCGGCGAACGGCGTGGTCATGCGCACGGTGTGCGTGGACATGCTGCACTTCTTCGGGGCCTTCGACCCGGACCTGCGCGCCGACGCGATCAAGCAGATGCGCTCGCAGCTCTCGGTGATCGCCGAACTGGGCGGGCTCGGCGCGATGACCCCGGCGTCCTACGGCATGTTCTCGCGCCGGCTGCCGCCGTTCGAGCCGCCGCGCTCCGAGGACGAGGACCACGAGGTGCTGCTCGCCGGCCTGACCGAGCTGGGTGAGCACGCGAAGGCCGAGGGCGTGCTCCTGCTGCTGGAACCGTTGAACCGCTACGAGGACCACATGGTGAACCGCCTGGAGCAGGCGGCTTCGCTGATCGACGAGGTCGGGCTGGACTCCGTGCGCATCGGCGCGGACACCTACCACATGAACATCGAGGAGGACGACCCCGCGGACTCGCTCGTGCGGTTCGCCGGTTACCTCGGCCACGTGCAGGTCAGCGACTCCAACCGGCTCCAGCCCGGTGCCGGGCACCTCGACTGGCCCGCGGTGCTCGGGGCGCTCGCCGCCGTCGGCTACGAGGGCGACCTGGCGCTGGAAAGCCGGCTGCGCGGGGAACCCGCGGTCGCGGTGGCCTCGGTGCCACCGTTCCTGCGACGGCTCGCATGACCGACGACCTCGCCCGCCGGGCGCGGCGGATCCTGCTCGCCAACTGGCGCCGCGGGTTCACCGTGCCCGCGCAAGGGTTGTACCCGCACCAGTGGAGCTGGGACTCGGCGTTCATCGCGCTGGGCCTGCGCCACCTCTCGCCCGTGCGCGCGCAGCGGGAGCTCGAGTCGCTCTTCGGCGCGCAGTGGCCGGACGGGCGGGTGCCGCAGATCGTCTTCAACCCGGCGGTGCCCGCGGACGCCTACTTCCCCGGCCCCGATTTCTGGGGCGCCGGCGCGCGGCTCGCGTCGACCGGGCTGGTGACCTCCGGGCTCGTGCAGCCGCCGGTGCACGCACTCGCGGCCTGGGAAGTGCACCGGGCGGACCCGGAGGCGTCCCGGCGTCGCGGTTTCCTGCGCCGGCTCTACCCGCGGCTGCGGCTCTGGCACGACTACTTGTTCGGCCGCCGGGATCTCGCCGGCGACGGGCTCGTGTGCGTGGTCCACCCGTGGGAGTCCGGTTTGGACAACAGCCCGGCCTGGGACGAGCCGCTCGGCCGCGTGGAGCCCGTCTCCCCCGCGACCTTCGTCCGGCGCGACCTCGGGCACACCGGGGCGGGCGAGCGCCCGACGGACCTCGACTACGGCCGGTACGTGCGGCTGGCGGCCGACTACCGCGACGCCGGGTTCGCCGACACGCTCGGCGGTTCGGCGTTCGCCGTCGAGGATCCGCTGACCAACGCGCTGCTCTGCGTCGGGGAAACGGCGCTCGCGGCGATGGCCGACGAGCTCGGTGCCGACCCGGCCCCCCACCACGATCGGGCGGCCGCGCTCACCACCGCGCTGGTGTCCCGGCTCTACGACCCGGCCGAGGGCATCTTCTTCGCGCGCGACGCGCACACGCGGTCGCTGCTGCCCCAGCGCACGGTCGGCGGCCTCGTGCCGCTGGTCGTGCCCGGCCTTCCGGTCGTGGAGGAGCTGCTGAAGACCGCGCGGGGAGAGCACTTCCGCCTGGGCGAGCTCGGTCCGGTGCCGAGCTACGACCTCACCGCCGCCGACTTCGAACCGGCGCGCTACTGGCGTGGGCCGGCCTGGTTCAACACCGGCTGGCTGATCTGGCACGGCCTGCGCACGCACGGCCACGAGCAGCTCGCCCGGCGCCTGCGCGAGAGCATGCTGGACGCGATCCGGCACGCGGGTTTCCGGGAGTACGTCGACCCGCTCACCGGCGCCGGGCACGGCAGCGACGACTTCAGCTGGACGGCCGCGGTGGCGATCGACCTCGAGGCGGCGGCATGAGCACCCTCGTGCGCGGCACCACGTTCCTGATCACCGGTCCGGCCGCCGACGTGGCGGCCGGTACCGAAGGCTTCTACGTGGACGACACCCGGCACCTGTCCCGCTGGGAGTTTTCGACCGGGACGTCGTTGCGCGTGCTGTCCGAGACGCGCGAGCGCCAGTCGACGAGCGTGATCCTCACCCCGGCCACACCGCGCAGCGAAGACCCCGCCTACTCGGTGCTGCGCGACCACGCCTTGAGCGCCGGCTCGCTCGTCGAACACCTCCGTGTGCGCAGCCACCTCGCGACCCCGTCCGAGGTGACCCTGACCTACCACTTCGCGGCCGACTTCGCCGACCAGTTCGAACTGCGCGGCACCGGCCACTACGAGCGGCCGGGCACGCACTCGGCCGCCTCGCGCGCCGACGGCGAGGTGCTGCTCGCCTACGAACGCGGCGACTATCGCAAGTGGACGGTCATCCGCTCGTCGGCCACCGCCGAGCGCACGGGAGACCGGCTGAGCTGGACGCTGCGGCTGCCGCCGCACGGCGAAACCTCGTTGGGCGTGGAGGTGGCGGCCGGCGAAGGCGACACCCCGGAGCCGGGCGCACCACCCGCCTCGTTCGCGGACGTCGTGGCCGAGTCCCGCGCGGACAGCCGGGAATTCGGTGCCGTGCCGAGCATCCCGGCCTCCGACTGGCCGGAATTGCAGGCCGCCGCCGCGGCCGGGCTGGCTGATCTCGCGGACCTGCGGGTGCCCGCGCCGGGACGGCCGGAGCTGCGCATTCCCGGTGCCGGAGTGCCGTGGTTCCTGACGCTGTTCGGGCGCGACAGCGTCCTCACGTCGATCTCGCTGCTGTCGTACCGGCCGGAGCTCGCCGCCGCGACGCTGCGCGCACTCGCGGCGGTGCAGGGCACCGTGCTCGATCCGGCACGGGTCGAGGAACCGGGCAAGATCGTGCACGAGGTGCGGCGCGGCGAACTGAGCCGCTTCGGGCAGACGCCGTACGGGCGCTACTACGGAACCGTCGACGCCACACCCCTGTTCCTGATGCTGCTCGGCCGTCATCGGCGGGTGGCCGGCGACGAGGTGGCACTCGAGCTGGAGGCCGCGGCTCGCGCCGCCGTCGACTGGATGTTCGGCCACGGCGGTCTCGACGAGCACGGGTACCTCGTGTACCGCACCGACGGGCCGGGGCTGGTCCACCAGTGCTGGAAGGATTCCGCGCGCTCGATCTGCTTCGCCGACGGTGAGCTCGCCGAGGGGCCGATCGCGGTGTGCGAAGCGCAGGGCTACGCCTACGAAGCGCTCCTCTCGACCGCCGAACTCGCTCGCGACGTCTGGCACGACGCACCGTTCGCGGACCGGCTGCTCGCCCGCGCGGCGCGGCTGCGCGCCGACTTCGCCGACGATTTCTGGCTACCCGGGCAGGATTTCGTCGCCCTGGCCCTCGACGGCCGCCGCCGCAAGGTCGACGCCCTCGCCTCCAACGCCGGGCACGTGCTGTGGTCGGGCCTGCTGTCCACCGAACGCGCGCGGCAGGTCGGGCAACGCCTGGTCACTCCTGAGTTCTTCTCCGGCTGGGGTATCCGCACCCTCGCCGCCGGCCAGGCGCCGTACCACCCCGTCTCCTACCACAACGGTGGTGTCTGGCCTCACGACACCGCGATCGCGGTCGCGGGACTCGTTCGCGCCGGCCTCACCGCCGAGGCCACCCACGTCGCCGAGGGCCTCCTCGCGGCCGCCGCGCACCAGCCCGGCAACCGCCTGCCCGAGGTCATGACCGGCTTCGCCCGCGGCGAAACCCCGCGGCCCGTGCCCTACCCGCACTCGGCCTCCCCCCAGGCCTGGGCGGCCGCGGCGCCGTTGCTCATCGCGAGCGTGCTGAGTTCGTCCTCAACGGACTGATGTTGTCAGCGTGGCCCCGGCGGCGGTGCACGAAACCACGCCGGGGCGGCGGCGCTCAGCCGAAAACGAGGCGCTTGCGCGGCTTGCCGGGTTCGCGCACCTCGAACTTCAGCGTCAAACCGTTGCCGGCCAGTAGATTCACCTGCTGGGTGAACGTCTCACTCGTGGCGTACCCGGTGTTCTCGAACCGCCAGCTCTCCTTGAACCACGCTCGAAGTGCGGCGAGCAGGCGTCCGTCCAGTCCACGCGCCAGCTGCCCCAGCCGGACCCAGAAGAAGACGACGGCGTCCACGTCCGCCCACACGTTCTCCCCGACCGGCAGCACCGTGGACTTCGCGAGAAACGTGGCGCTCGTGGGAAACACGTAGACGCAGCCCAGGCACGTGGTGCCCGCCGGATCGAGCACGGTGTAGTTGAACGCCCGGTGCTCGGCGTGGCGCCGCTCCATGTCCACCACGTCCACCCGGTTCGCCTCGACCGTGAAATCGTCCTCGGGCCACGCCGTCTGCCGCCACAACCGCAGCGGCTCCCGCGTCTCCATCACGGCGGCGTAGTCCAGCTCCGCGTCGGCCGCGACGATCGGCCGCAGGGTGAACTCGGCGGTCTTCAGCTCGGCGGGAACCGGCTCGGTCGATGCGGTGAACGGCATGGGCGCCCCCTCGGCAGGTGTACTGCCGACCTTACGAGGGCGCTCAAGTGATTAAGGCGCCGCCGGGCGAAGAACCGGGTCGATCACGGCGAGCATGTCCATCAACTCACCCGCCCCGTGATGCACCTGATCATCAGCACCCCGCCGCAATGCCTCACACTCCCGCACGGCGGCATCGCGGGCCCCCGCGAACACCCCGAACACGTCGAGCACCGCGGTGCCGATCCACTCGCCCTGGCCGGCATCGGCGGCGGCGAGAGCAGCAGCGACCACGGTGAACCCGGCCGAGTCCTCCCGCCGGAGCAACGCCTCCGCCGTCGCGCGAGTGACAAACGTGTCACCCGCGTCGAGCAGGAGTCGCAGCAGTGGCTCCCGGGCCTCAGCCATCTCGGCAAAGGGGGCGAGACCTCGGCCCGCATCGGCTCGGTCGCGGTAGTCGGAGCTGCCCGCGAGCCCGATCAGCGCCGCCACCACGGCACGCCTTGCCTCGTTCTCCATGCCCGCATTCTCCCGTGAACGCAACGCCGCCGGAAAGCGACCGCGGGCCGCGGCGGACCCGAACTGCTCCACGCCGCCGCGTGATTCAGGGAGCGGGACCCACATCTCCCCAGCGGCGCGGTTCGCACGAACTGCCGCGCCCGACCCAGGTTCACGACCCCGGCCGCAGCAGGGGACGCAGGTCGTCCAGGCGGTCGAACAGGTGCCAGACGTAGCCCGACGATCCGTTCTCCCGGTGCGGGTGCAGGTCGGCCAGGGCCGGGTCGGTGCGGTAGCTGTCGAACGCCGCGCGTGACTCCCACTCCACGACGATCATCACCGTGCGCGGCGCGATGTCCCCGGTCACCGACTCCTGGAACCGGCCCAGCGCGACCACGCGCCCGCCGTGCGCGGCGACCTCGCGCGGCGACCGCCGGGAGTAGGCCAGGTACTCCTCGCGGTCGGCGATGTCGAACAGGTTGAGCGCGTAGACGGGTCCGTCCTGCGGCATGTGTGCTCCTCGGTCTGTCGTTGCGTCGTTGCGGACGGCGGGGAGTCCCTCGGGATCTCCCCGCCGTCCGGTCGTCAGAGAACAGGGTGCCGGTCGTGCACCGGGCTCAGTGTCTCCAACAACGACGCGAGGTGCAGGATCGTCGACTCGGCATACCAGCTCGCCGCGAGCTGCACGCCGATCGGCAGGCCGTCGGCGGACGTGCCGAAGCGCATCGACAGGGCCGGGAGCCCGGTGAGGTTGAACGGCACGGTCGCCGACATCACGTGGAAGATGCTCTGCGTCCCCCCGTCCAGGTGGAGCTCCGTCGTCCCGTGCCGGTGCGCGGGAACCGTGGTGACCGGGAGCAGCAGGGCGTCGAACTGCCGGAAATACTCCGCGAAGCCGTCCCGCAGGCGTTCGATGCCCTGCTCGGCCCGCACGTAGTCCTCGATGGACGTTTCGGGTGCGTCGCGCATGAACTTCGACGCCGTGTACATCAGGTCTTCGTGGCCCGCGGTCGCCGCCGCGTAGGCCGGTTTCACCTCCATCACGTGCTGGAGGTTGAACAGCTCGAGCGGGGTGTCGCGCTCCAGCGCCGGGATGGTCACCGGTTCGACGTGCACTCCTGTGCTCCGCAAGGCGTTCGCGGCCGCCTCCACGGTCGCCGCGACCTCCGGGTCGATCGGGCCGAGGCCGGAGTCGACCAGCCAGCCGACGCGGACCGGGCGGTCCGGCGCGGTACCCACCCCGGCGTCGAACGCGGCCGGGACGGTGGAGGAGAAGCCGTCGGCGCCGTCGGGTCCGGACAGGACGGAGTAGGCCAGTGCAAGGTCGCGGATCGTGCGGGCCAGGGGGCCGACGTGCCAGTCGCGGCGCGGCTCCCGCGGCCAGACACCCGTCATCGGAATGCGGCCGTGCGTCGGCTTCAGGCCCGCGATGCCGGTGTTGGCGGCCGGCCCGCGCGCCGAGATCGCGATGTCGGTGCCGAGGCCGAGCGGCGACATGCCCGCCGCGATCGCCCCGGACTCGCCGCCGCTCGAACCGCCGGCGGTGTGGTCGAAGTTCCAGGGGTTGTTCGTCTCGCCCGTCAGGAGGTTGTCCGAATCGACGGCGTACGAGAACTCCGGGAGATTGGTCTTCGCCAGCAGAATCCCGCCGGCGTCTTTCAGGCGGGCAACGGCGGTCGCGTCCGCGGCCGGGATCCGGCCGGCGAAGATCGGCGAACCGCGCTGGGTGAGCACCCCGGCGGTGTCGAACGAGTCCTTGGCGGTGAACGGCACGCCGTGCAGCGGCCCCACCGCCACGCCGGACGAGAGCTCCTCGTCCGCCGCTTTCGCGGCTTTTAGGGCCCCCTCGGCGAGCGCGACGATGGCGTTGACCTTCGGGTTGGTCGCCTCGATGCGGTCGAGGTGCGCTTGGACCACCTCGACGGACGAGGCCTTCCGGGTGCGGATCAGCTCGGCGAGTGCGGTCGCGTCGGACCGGGTGAGCTCGGCGGACATGGCGTGTTCCTTTCTAGACCGGTCTACTAGTGATGGTCAAACCGCAACCACGCGGGTTGGCGGTGGTTCGTCAGACGTGCAGGACCTGGCGGGTGACCGCCATGGCGCGGTCGAGCTGGTCCGGGTTGCCGTGGATCTTCGCGATCATGCTGGCGCCGAGCCACAGGTCGTAGAGGCTTTCGGCGGTCGCGCGCGGGGTGTCGTCGACGGACAACGACCCGTCGGCGATGCCCTCGGTGATCATCTGCGCGATCCGGTCGACGATGGCCGCGGTGCCCGCCTTCGTCGTGGCCCGCATCGCCTCCGACAGGTCGGAGATCTCCGCGCCCAGCTTCACGACCAGGCAGCCGCCCTGGCAGTCGTCCGCGGCCTGGGTGTCGTGGAAGTACTGCCAGTACTGCATGAGGTGCTCGGCTGCGGTCTGCTCCGGGTGGGCGACGATGCGGTCCATGGTGGCGAAGTAGTCGTCGAAGTAGCTCTTCATCATCGCCTCGCCGAAGGCGTCCTTCGAGGAGAACCAGTGGTAGAAGGAGCCCTTCGGCACGCCGGCCGCGGCCAGCACCTCGTTGATGCCGACTGCGGCGTACCCCTTGGCGAGGACGATCCGCCGGGCGGCGTCCAGCAGGGTGCGGCGCGTTTCGACCTTGGCGACGGGCATGGGCGCCACCGTAGCAGCAGATTAGACCAGTCGTCTAGAGACGTTCAGAAACCGCAGGCCCTGAACTCCCCGGGGGTCCGCCCGGTGCGCTGCCGGAAGAACTTCGTGAACACCGTGGCCTCCGGGAACCCCAGCTGCTGGGCGACCGAGACCACCGGCTGGTGGGTGTGCACGAGAAGCCGCTTGGCTTCGAGCAGGACCCGGTCGTCCACGAACCGTTTCGCACCGAACCCCACCGCCGCCTGGGTCGCGCGGGTGAGCGTCCGCACGCTGTACCCCAGCTCGGCGGCGTAGTCCTCCACCTGGCGGGTGCGCGAGAACCCGGCCTCGACGGCGGCCTGGAACCGCGTGAACGTCTCTCCCCCGCTCTCCCGCACGCCATCGCCGGCGAGCCGCAGCACGAGGACCGACAGCAGGTTCCGGAGCACTTCCAGCTGCGCGTCCGACGGTCGTTCGCGCATGCGGGCGTACTCGCTTTCCAGCACCGCCAGCACTCGCGGGAGCGTGCCGCGCTCAGCGTCACCCGCCGTCGGCCGGCACCCGACCCGGTCGACTCCGGCGAGCTCCACCGTGGCGCCCCCGAGAAACCCCGGCACGAACACCACGACGAGCCCCTTGGCCCGCCGCAACGGCGAAATCGTACCGGTGCACCTGACCCGGCCGGACCCAGAGCCAGTCGCCGGGGCCGAGCTCGTACCGCGTGAAGTCGACGGAGCAGCGCACCGTCCCCGACCGCACCGCGATCAGCTGGTGGAACTGCGGCCGCCGGACGGCATACGGGTCGACGCCGTGCTCCTCCGCACGCGCGACCAACCGCCGAAAGTCGAACACCTCCACCCCGGGCGGCACCCCGACATCCGCGCGGTACGGCAACACGACGATCGCCTGACCGTTTTTGACCATTCCCTGTCCCCGATGTACCCGCGGTGCGCGGGACCCGACCGTAACATCGCGGTTGATCGACCGAAAATCACCGAGGAGCCGCCCCGATGAACACGAGCGCCGCGCCGGCACGCGCACTGGTCCTCGGGGGCGGCGGACCCGCCGGCGCCTCCTGGGAAGCCGCCCTGCTTCTCGCACTCACCGCCGCCGGCCTCCCGGCCGCCGACGCCGACGTCATCGTGGGCACGTCGGCGGGCTCCCTCGTCGGCGCCTGGCTCACGATGGACCCGGCCGGCCTCGCCGACGTGCCGGAGCTCATGCGCGAACGCACGACCTGGCACGCCGAACGCGCCGCCCGCGGCCGCAGCGACCGCGACCAGCTGACGCACATCATGACCACCAAGCCCGACGCTGCTTCGTTGCTGGCCGTCGCCCGGGCCGCCGTCGAAGCCGAGCCACCTCTGTCGGCCGAAGCAGCCGAAGACCTGTGGAAACGCTGGTCTCCCGCGGGCCCGTGGCCCCGCAACCTGCTGATGACCGCCCTGAACCTCACCACGGGCGAGCCCCGCACGTGGTCGGCCTCCGACGCCCTCCCGGTGGCCGTCGGCATCGCCTGCTCCACCGCCGCCCCGGGCATCGCGCCGGCCGTCTCCGCGGCCACCTCCACCTGGCTCGACGGCGGCGTCCGCTCCGCCACCAACGCCGACCTCGTCCCAGGCGCCCTCCCCCGCGGCGGCAAGGCCCTCATCGCGGCTTGTCGCAGCACGGCCGACCTCGACCGTGAGGCGACTCTGCTCAGCGAGCGCGGCTTCGACGTGCGCATCGTGGTCTCCGAGCCGTACTACGACACGCCGACCGACCTGATCGACCCGCGGTTCCTCGGCCCGGCAACGGAAGCGGGCACCCGTCAGGGTCGCGAGGCCGGCGAAGAGCTCGCGAAGTGGTGGAACGAAAGCTGATTCCGCCCACCGGCGGACGTGCCGAACCTCCTTGCCTGAAACCTTTCAAGATCGCCGCGAAAAATGCCCGTCGCCCTGCGCACCCTGAACCGATTCCGCCACCCGAACGGATCCTTGGCGGTTGACAACCATCGCACTGAAGTTGGAAACTAAAACACCTTCATCTTGAAACGTTTTAATTCGTCCCCGCCTGTCCCTGGAGGACTGATGGAAGACAGCAAGCCCGGCTTCGACCGCAGAGATTTTCTGAAGTTCAGCGGTGGTGTCGGTATGGCGTTGGCGCTTTCGGGTGTGGCCGGGGCCGGCGCGGCCGAGGCGGCACCGGCGTCGAGCGTGGCCGACAGGTTCGTGCGGGCGCAGCACGCGTTGCTGGATGATCCGGAGGGCAAGTACCGGCCGGGGACACGCTGGTGGCTGGCCGAGGGGCTGCACACCGACGCGACGATCAAGGCCGACATGAAGCTGCTGCACGAGATGGGCATCGGCTCGGTGGAGATCGTGTGCATGCCCGAGCCCAATGTGGACAGCGACCTGGCCGGCACGGTCTTCGTGAACAACAGCACGGGCAAGACCCCGCGGCAGATCTACAGCTGGGGCTCGCAGGAGTGGAAGAACGACACGAAGCTCATCATCGAGCAGGCCAACAAGTACGGCATGGGTTTCTCCATGACCAGCGGCACGCACTGGGCGAACGCGAACCTGCCCATCGAGAACCTCACCTTCGACGACGACGGCGCGGGCAAGGCCCTGGGCTACGCCATCCACACCACCACCGGCGGCACCGCGTTCACCGCCACCCTCAGGCGCTCGGTGATGACCGTGGCCGGCACCCGACGGCAGGACCTGATCGCCGTGGTCGCCATCCAACGAGCACCCGGCAACACCGGCACGGTCACCGCCGACGGCAGCATCGCCGGCACCATGAGCTACACCGACACATCGGTCGTCCTGACCGGCAACGTCACCCTCAACGGCGCCCCCGTCACCCCGGCCACGATGAACGACCCGACCGGCAAGGCGGCCTACGCCCTGAACTGGACACCGCCGGCCGGCACCGGAACGTGGGACATCTACGCGTTCTGGATGCAGGCCACCGGCCAGGCGCCCACCCCGTCGGCCACGACGAACGTGACCATCAACTACATCGACCCCGCCGGCATGCAGGACTTCATCTCCTACTACCGCAACCACGTGTTCAACGACACCGAACTGAAGAACGCCATCATCGCCAACGGCCGCGGCGAGATGTACATGGACTCCCTGGAAATCGACACGACCAACTCCAACGGCGGCGAGTTCTGGGGCACCACCCTCATGAGCGAGTTCCGCAAACGCCGTGGGTACAGCCTCGAGCCCTATCTGCCGTACGTCCTGAGGAAGGACGGCCGGGCCGGCTTGACGTCGTTCCTCGTCGCGGGTGCCGACCAGGCCAGGGTGACCAAGGTCCGCAACGATTTCTTCGAAACGATCACCGACATGTACACCGACAACGTGCTCAAACCGCTGCGGGCTTTCCTGCACGACGAGATGAACATGAAGCTGCGGGCCGAGATCTCCTACAACGTGGGCTACGAGATCACCACACCCGCCCAGGGCGTCGACTACGTGGAAACCGAGTCACTCGATTTCGGCAACCAGCTGGACTCGCAGCGGACGTTGGCGGGCGCGGCCCACACCCACGGGCTGCGCTACTCCAGTGAAACCGGGGCGATCAGCGGCGAGAACTACACCTGGGGACAGGACCGGTTCATGCAGATCATCAACACCCAGTTCGCTTCCGGCGTGAGCCACACCGTGTTCCACGGCTATTCCAGCATTTCCGGTGCCGACTCCAGTGACCCGTCGAAGCCGTGGGACGGCACGTACTGGCCGGGCCACGAAGGCATGTACTCGCGGTACTCGGAGCGGTGGGGACCGCGCCAGCCGGAGTCCACCCAGTACACCGACTACCTGCCGATGATCGCCCGCACCCAGGCCGTGCTGCAGCAGGGCAAGCCGCAGATGGACCTGGCCGTGCTGCGCACCGACTACGCCTTCAACAGCGACCACCCCCACCCCGATTTCATGCGGCACCGCAGGGCGAACTACTTCAAGGATCTGGAGCTGCAGGACAACGGCTACACCTACGACTACTTCGCCCCCGAGATCCTCGAGGGCCGG
The DNA here is from genome assembly GCF_053602515.1 of Amycolatopsis sp. NPDC004368. Taxonomy (NCBI): domain Bacteria; kingdom Bacillati; phylum Actinomycetota; class Actinomycetes; order Pseudonocardiales; family Pseudonocardiaceae; genus Amycolatopsis; species Amycolatopsis sp. NPDC004368. The sequence continues at coordinate 37,930 of NZ_JBSGDT010000031.1, forward strand.
AGCGTGCGCTACGACAAGCACGACGGCCTGATCCCGGAAAACGTGGGCTACCAAGCGGTGGTCATCTACCAGGACTCGATCCGGCTCAAGAGCGCCGAAGCGATCTACCAGCTCGCCCAACGCGGCTTGCCGGTTGTCGTCGTCAACGGACTGACCGAGACGGTGGGCGCAACCCGCAACCACTTCAACGCCAAGGCGGCGGTCCACACGCTCGGCAACGAAGGCACCGACGCCGATCTCGCGAAGGTGATGGCACGCCTGAAGAAGCTCCCGAACGTCCGAGAGGTCAACGCCAACGTTCCGCAGAGCGCGACCACCCCCGACCCGGCAGACCCGGACTACGAGCAGAAGTACTACTACGGCAAGACCGGCGTGTACGGCGCACTGCAGCGGCTCGGCGTGCGGCCCCGGGCCGAATACACCAAGCCGAACCAGAACGTGCTGACCACCATGCGCCGGACGAAGGACACGCTGTACCTGTGGGCGTACAACTTCATGGAGAAGCGGGGTGACTACTTCAACGAACCCATCGACGCCGAGACCGTGACCACGACCATCAGCGTCGCCGCGGTGGGCAAGCCCTACCGCATCAACACCTGGTCCAGCGCCGTCGAGGCCCTCGCCCTATACCAGACCACGGGCGGCCGCACCTCGTTCGACGTGACCCTCGCCCCTGGCGAGACCACGGTGATCGCCCTGGACCTGAAGAACAAGACCGCCGCTCCCCTGCGCAACACCACCGCACCCCAGACCATCGTCACCGCCGACGGCGCGGCCCTCCTCGCCACGACTTCAGGCACCTACACCGCGCGGCTCGCCGACGGCTCCACCGTGACGAAGAAGATCTCCGTCCCCGCCGATGTCGACCTGACCAACGCGCCGTGGAACCTCGTGCTCACCAGCTGGACACCGGGCGAGAAGAAGACCCTGACCGAAGCACGCCAGGGCTACACCACCAAGGAGGTCTACTACACCACGAACAAGACCGACATCGCCGTCGGCACCACCCGCCTCATCCCCTGGAAGGACATGGCCTTCACCGCCCAGCAACCGGCCACGGTCTCCGGCGTCGGCACCTACACCACCACCTTCCGCCTGCCCGCCTCCTGGAACGCCTCCAACGGCGCCTACCTCACCATCGGCTCCACCGGCGGCGCCCTCGCCCAGGTCTGGGTCAACGACCACAAGATCACCGGCTACGACTTCGTCGCCGGCCGCGTCGACGTGAGTGCAGCGTTGAAACCCGGTACGAACACCGTGCGGATCGAAGTGGCCAGCTCGCTGCGCAACCAGATGCGAGCCCTGGGCTACCCCGACCTGCCCGCGGCCACCACCGTCGCCGGCGCCGTGGCAGCCTACGGCCTGCAAGGCACCGTCACACTCGACACCTTCACCACCGCGATCGTGGACCACCCGGGCCACTGATTCTCGGGATGGTCCCGCCGTGGTGAGCGGCGGGACCATCCGTGCGTCAGGAAATTCCGCCGAGGTCAACGGTGCGCGGCCGCCCAGGTCCGATAGGCAGCGACCGCCGTGGGCAGGGTCGGGAAGATCAACGCCTCCCCCACCTGGTCGACCAGCCCGGCCGCGAGCAGGTCGTCGCGCAGGTCCTGTTTGACGCGCGCCAGCGCGAACACGACGCCGCGACGGGCCAGTTCCGAGCGCAGCCGGTCGAGGGCGTCCGCGGCGGTGACGTCGATTTCGACGTTGGCCTCGGTGTTGAGCACGAACCACCGCACCGGGTCGGATTCGTCGCTGCCGGCCGCGGCGAGAGCGCGGTGGCGGAAGTCCTCGGCGTTGGCGAAGCACAACGGCGCGTCGTAGCGGTAGACGACGAGCCCCGGTTCGGTCGCGGCCTGCGGGTAGTCGTCGACGTCGTGCATGCCGGCCAGGCCCGGCACGGTGCCGAGTATCCCGTCGTGCGGGCGGGCGATCCGCCTCAGGAGATCCAAGATGGACAGTCCGACCGCGGCCAGCACCCCGTAGATCACGCCGAGTCCGAGCACCCCGGCCGTGGTCAGCAAGGCGAGCAGGAGCTCACTGCGCCGGAACCGGGCGAATCGGCGCAGCTCCTTGACGTCGACCAGGTACGTCGCCGCGAAAACGACCAGCGCGCCGAGCGCCGCCTGCGGGAACTCGGCCAGGACAGGTCGCGCGAACAGCACGACCAGGATGACGGTCACCAGTGCGACGAGCGAGTACACCTGCGTGCGGCTGCCCGCCGCCGACCCGAGCGCCGTGCGGCTTCCGCTGCTGCTCACGGGAAATCCGTGCAGCAGCCCGGCGGCCACGTTGATGCCGGCGAGCGCCCGCAGCTCCTGGCCGGGATCGACCTCCTCGTCCCGGCCTTCCGCGAACGCCCGCGCGGTGAGCACGTTGTCCGAGAAGGCGACGATGGCGATACCGACAGCGGGCAGCACCAGCTGCCCGACCTCGGTCAACGAGAACCCCGTCACCGCAGGGGGCAACCCGGCGGTCAGCTCACCGACCACTTCGATGCCGGGCGGCTGCACCGTCGCCACGAACACCGTCGCGCCGGCGACCGCCAGGAGCGGCCCGGGCACCCGGGGTGCGAACCACCTGAGGAGCAGCAGGACGAGCAGGACCGCGGCCGACAGGACCACGGTCGGCCACTGCACCAGCTCCAGCTGGGAGAAGAACGACACGAGCTCGGCGCCGAACCCCTCGCCCTCCACGGGCACTCCGGTCACGTTGCCGAGCTGATCCACGACCATGAGCGCCGCGATTCCCGCCAGATATCCGGTCAGCACCGGCTTCGACAGCAGCTCGGCCAGCACGCCCAGCCGGGCCAGTGCGGCCACGAGACACAGGACACCGACCAATACCGCGAGCACCGCCGCCAGCGCCGCGTAATGCCCGGGGTCACCCACGGCGATCGGAGCCAGCACGGCCGCCGTCATGAGCGCGGTCGTCGACTCCGGCCCGACCGACAGCCGGCTGGACGAGCCGAGGAACGCGTAGACGCCCAGCGGTCCCACCGCGGCCCACAGCCCGGCAACGGGAGGCAGGCCGGCCACCTCGGCGTAGGCCATCACCTGCGGTATCAGGTAGGCCGCCACCGTCACACCGGCGAGGACGTCGCCACGCAGCCACGCCCTCCGGTAGCCGCCCAGCCTCGCGAGTCCCGGCAGGACGGCGGAGACCTTCATCCCATCGAGGATGCTCGCCGCCCCGCCGCGGCGAAGCGGCCGGAAGTCACCGGACCACCGGGACTTCCGGCCACCGCGCCCGCGGCTGGCGGCGACGAGCGCGCGTCGATCACCTCGCCAGGGCCATCGGTACGGTGGGCATCCTCATCGGGCTCCGGTCCCCGCCGGAGCCACGGCCGGCTTTCCCGCGATCGCGCGTGCCCAGGCGCGGATCATCGGCCAGTCGCGGTCGTCGTGCGGGCCCGCGCAACGCGGTAACGACCGCCCGCTCGGGAAACCACAGCCTCGCCCGCTCGATCCGGCAGCCGAAGAGCCGGTGCTCGCGGGCGCGGGTGGTGACCATGACCGGATTCGTCGGGCGGTGACGAAATCGGGACTGTCCACACCTGTTGGGTCCGGGTGGTCAACGATACTCCACAGTGGACTGTCGACGTCGCAAGGAAAGCAGACAACGGGCGGACCGAAGCTCAGCGCTGGCTCGCAAGTGGCGAGATCCGCAGCGCGACGCGGCCGCGGCGGTTCACGTGGACCGGCTCCCCGGCCGGACGACCGCGACCGGGCATGCGGAGTGCACCAGAAGAGCCCGGCTGGTGGAACCGAGCAGCAATCCGCTGAACCCTCCGCGCCCACGGCTGCCGACCACCACGAGCTGGGCGTCCGCGCTGCGCTCGAGCAGCGCGCGCACCGGCCGGCCGCGCACGACCACCACGTCGACGCGCAGGTCGCGGAACTTCTCGCGCCACGGCGCGAGCTGCTCCTCGACGAGCCGGCGCTCGGCGGCGGCGACGTCCTGCGCGCGGGCGCCCCCTTCGCGCATCGAACCGTCCGGCCTGATCTCGTTCCCCGGGTGGACCGCCACGAGTGTGGTGCCACGAGCGAGGGCCTCTTCACAGGCGAAGCCGAACGCGTCGGCGCTGTCCGGCGAACCGTCGAGCCCGACGATGACCGGCCCCGCGGCGGGCGGCGGGTCGTCGGGCTCGCGACCGCGCACCACGACGACCGGGCAGGGAGCGTGTGCGGAGACCGACACCGCGGTCGAGCCGAGCAGCAGCCCGGTGAACCCGCCGAGCCCCCGGGAGCCCAGCACGAGCAGCTCGGCGTCGGCGCTGCGCCGGAGCAGTATGCCCACCGCCGAGCCCTCAGCGACGACCCGCTCGATCGGCAACGAGGGCCACCGGGCGAGCACCGTGGCCGCCGCCTCGGCGACACCCGATTCGGCCCGCGACCGGAAGCCTTCGCGCACAGCAGTCACCGCCATGCCGGAGATCCCCGGTGACGGAACGACGTACGCCTGCACGAGCCTCAACACGCTGCCGCGGCGCGCCGCCACCGCGCCCGCCCACACCGCGGCGTGCACCGCCGACACCGAACCGTCCACGCCGGCGAGCACCCCGCGGTCGTCAAGTCCGGACACCGCCGACACCCCCACCGGCGCGCCATGGGGCACGCAAGCGCTCGAACCACGTGCGGTCACATTCGCGCACGGTGTTCTCGGTCAGCACGATGGCGTCGGTTCCGGCGAACACGGTCGAGACGTAGTCGTCGGCGAGCCGGCGCACCGTGAACGTCCCGGCGCCGCCTTCGGCGGTCCTTCCCCCCTGTTCGGGCAGGTCGATCCGGGCACCTGTCACGACGAACCAGTCGCCGGGTCGTGCGCGCATCACTCCTCCTCGGACTCGGTGCCGGAGCCGTCACCGCCCTGGACGGCACCGGCACCGCCTCCCCGAACGCCCGAGCGGCCCGCTGGTGCGACCGTTCGAGCGGCTGTGCCGCCGAGGTGACCAGCGTCGCTGCCCCGCACAGCTCGGCGTGCCACCACGGCGGCTCACTCCACGATCGCTCATCACAAGCGGGCCGGTCAGGGCCTGAAGTCACTTCCCCGGGGGACGAAAGCGCGCTCCCCGAGCGCGGGGCTTTCCCGGGCGGCGGGTTCCCCACCCTGCCGAAGATCAGCCGGCAGACGACACGGCGTGAACGGCGGCAGCCAGGTCACCCCGCACACTCAGCTCTTCCGTGAGCCCGAGCAGGTCCAGGACGCGCACGACCTGACGGTTGCCGCTCGCGACGGCGACGGTGGTGTTCTCGTGCGCGGCCCGCCCGCGGACGGCGACCAGGCTCGTGATGCCGCTCGAACCGAGGAAGCCACTGCGGACCCGCGGGTGGGTTGTCCAGGCAACGCTCCTTCGGCAGCGCCGAGGGGGCCGCCGGAGTGGGGTGGCCCAGCTTGGCGAGAAAGCCGGAGCTGCTGGGGTGCCGACCGCGAACACGCCCATGATGTCGACGATTACCTGCTCGGAACCGGTTTCGACGAGCGTTTCGAGCAGCTTCTCCATCACCACCTGGCTGCGCGCGGAGTCCAGCGTGCCGATCAGGGGCACCGCGAGGACGCCGTCCCACAGGTTGATCACCGGGGTCGTCAGCTCGAGCAGCTGTTCCGCTTGTTCCTTGCTGATCTCCTCGCGGAACAGGGCCGGGTCGTCGTCGGTCTCGGTCAGCTCGAACACCGCGCGCCTGAGCGCGAAGACGCTCGACGCGGTCTCCGACGGGCTGAACCCCTGGCGCGCGCGGTTGCGCGACAGCTCGGCGAGCAGCGCCTCGGCCTCGCCGAACCGCTCCCCGTCGATGCTGTCACCGTCGGCGGCCGATGATCGGCTCGACGGACACCAGCAGCTCCCGCAGATCACGCTCGAGCTCCACCGTGGTGAGCCGACCGCGCACGCCCGTGACGGCCACCTCGACCCACCGGGCGAGCAACCGCTCCCGATGCTCGCGCACCGGACCGGGCAGCCGGCCGACCCGTCCCTCGCCGGCAGTCATCCCGAACCTCCTCGTGCGTCGACGGACCGAACGCGAAGCCCAGTGCGGTGAGCGCCCGCACCGGCGGATCGGCCCCTCCGACGGACATCGCCCGTTCGGCGGCCCGCGCCGCGAGCCCGTACCCTGAGCGGGGCCACTGCGGCCATTCGCCAGGCGAAGGGAGGTCGGCAACGATGGATCAAGCGAACTCCGCGGTGCCCTTCGGGCTCCGGCTGTCCCACGACCGGGTCGGCGCCGTCCGCATCGTGCGCGCCGCCGGCGAAGTCGACGCGGCGACGACGGAGGCACTGCACGAAGCCGCCATGGTCGGCAGCGGTGACGGGCCCACCACGCTGGTCCTCGACCTGAGCGAGGTCACGTTCCTCGACTCCGCCGGGCTCACCGTGCTGGTCCGGGTCGAGCGCAAGCAACGGGCCCAGGGCGGCACGCTCGCCGTCGTCACCCGAAACCGCGCCGTGCTGCGTGTCCTGGAGATCACCGGCCTGGACCGGTCACTCACCATTCTGTCCGATGTGGACGAAGCACTGGCCTGATTCAGCGGCCGAGGTCCACGTCGAGCACGGTTTCCGCCCACACCGTCTTGCCGGTGGCGTTCGGCGCCTGTCCCCAGGAGTGGCTGAGGGCATCGACCAGGTACAGCCCCCGGCCGCCCTCCGCGGTCGGCGTGCGGGGGCTCGCGAACTCGGCGCTGCCGTCGGACACCTCGACCCGGACGAAACCGCGGCGATGCCGCAGCCGCACCGCGACCGGAGGACCACCGTGCTTCAGCGCGTTGGACGCCAGCTCGTCGAGCACCGCGATCACGTCGTCGACCTGCTCGGCGACCGCGTGCCTCAGGTGCTCCCGGGCCCAGCTCCTGAGGTGCGCCAGCTCGTGGACGGAGCCGCTCAAAGCAAGAGTCACCGACTCCGGCTCCATTCCGCCCCCTTCGGGTGATGCCCCCACGCCGGCCCCCGGACTGGCGCGCGTTCCCGGCTCGGAGTACCCGCGAACTGACGCCGCAAACCGTCCGACCGCACAGTAGCCGAGCACTGCCGCTGTCGATCGCGACGGGGTGGTTCGGTGTCGAGGTGCCTGTTCCGCCGCTGGTCAGCCGGCGAGCGCGACCGCGATTCGCTCGCCGTCGCGCCGCAGCACCACCCACCCGTCGGCCGCGCGCTCGATGTCGTAGCCCACGCCGAGGTACCGGTCCAGTTCCTGATCCAGTTCCCAGCCGCCGGCGACGTGGTGGACCGGCTCGTCGATCGGCAAGCCACCGAAGGACTGTGCGGGGTGGCTCATGGGTTCTCCTCCACTTCGGACGCGAGCGATTCGAGGCGGGAAGCGGCCGAATGAGCTCGTCGGCGGGTGTGGATTTCACCGTCGGTGGTGATTCGAGGCCACGCGGCTCACCGGATTGGGCTAGGTGCGAAGTTTTTTCGTTTGCCCGAACCGGGTTTGCTCCGTCTCGGTAGCGGGTAAGCCGACCGGCCTTCGGCACCGCGGCCGGGAATGCGTACCCGAAGCGTCCGTTCGGGACAACGGGGACAACCGCTCTTGCCGCGTCAGGCCGGCCTTGCCTAGGCTGGGCCGGCCGTGGTGCTCGGGAAGCCGGTGTGGAACCGGCGCGGCCCTCGCCACTGTGATCGGGAAGGTCCGCTCCACCGCGACTGCGAAAGGACCGAGCCACTGGGACACCGCGTCCCGGGAAGGCGGAGCGCACCGTCGGACCCGTCAGCCAGGAGACCGGCCACGGCACCGGAAAACCTTCCACGAGGTGCTGGAAAGGCGGGCGGATGCGCGCACGTGAAGTGGTGTCGACGGTACTGGGCTCGCGGGGTGACCGCCTGCGGCTGGCCGGGGTGTTCGGGGTGATCGCCCTGCTGCACGTGGTCGCGTGGGGCGTGCTGCTCCTGCTGGTGGTGCCACGGCATCTGACGGTCGGTCACGAGGTGTTCGGCATCGGCCTGGGGGTGACCGCCTACACGCTGGGCCTGCGGCACGCGTTCGACGCCGACCACATCGCGGCCATCGACAACACCACCCGCAAGCTCATGGCCGACGGCAAACGGCCCGTCTCGGTCGGGTTCTGGTTCGCGCTGGGCCATTCGACCGTCGTGCTCGGGCTCGCCATGCTCGTCGCGCTCGGCGCCAAGGTGACCGGCACCCTCACCGACGACGACTCCGGTGCCCACCGCGTGCTCGGCATCGTCAGCACCGGTGTGAGCGGGCTGTTCCTCTACCTCATCGCGGTGCTGAACCTCGTGGTGCTGCGAGGGATCTTCCGGCTGTGGCGAGGCATGCGCCGTGGCGAGCTGGACGAAACCGCGCTGGAGGAACAACTCGCGCGGCGCGGGCTGATGAGCCGGCTGCTGAACCGGTTCACCCGGGCGATCACCCGCCCCGGCCAGATGTACCCCGTCGGCCTGCTCTTCGGCGTCGGCTTCGACACCGCGACCGAGGTGACGCTGCTGGTGCTGGCCGGCGCGGGCGCCGCCGGCGGGCTGCCCTGGTACGCCGTGCTCGTGCTGCCGCTGCTGTTCGCCGCCGGCATGAGCCTGCTCGACACCGTCGACGGCACGTTCATGAACTTCGCCTACCACTGGGCCTTCGCCGACCCGCTGCGCAAGGTCTACTACAACCTCACCATCACCGGCCTCTCCATCGCCGTCGCGTTCCTGATCGGCAGCGTCGAGCTGATCGCACTCCTGCACGACGACCTCGACCTCACCGACCCGGTCACCGGCTGGATCGCCGGGCTCGACCTCAACAACGTCGGCTTCGCCGTCGTCGGGCTGTTCGTGGTGGTGTGGGCCGTCGCGATCGCGTACTGGCGGTTCGCCGGGCTCGGGAAGAAGCCCCGGCCCGAGCACGGCTGACGCGCTGGGCACCACCGGTGCCGCGGCACACGATCGTCCTTTGTGGACGACCCGAGGTCCGCGGTTCACCGACGCGGTGCAAGCCCGCTGCCCGTCCTGGCGTGGCAAGCGATCGTGGCCGCGCGATGGTCAGTCGGAGTTCGCCTGGTCGTACTCCGCACGGTGGGCGCGAATGTCGTCGCGGTGGTCGTAGGCCCAGCGGGCCAGCGCCAGCACTGAGCTCAGCAGCGTCTGGCCGAGGGTGGTCAGCGCGTACTCGACCCGCGGCGGCACCTCCGGGTAGGCGGTACGCTCGACCAGGCCGTCGCGGGTGAGGTGCTTGAGCGTCAAGGTCAGCATGCGCTGGGAGATGCCGGGGATCACCTGGTGGAGATCGGTGTAGCGCAGGGACCCGTCGCCGAGTGTGCCGATCACGAGGACCGTCCATTTGTCGCCGACGCGGTCGACGACCCCCCGGATGAGGTCGGCGTCGTCGGCCCAACCGGCGCGGTGGACGAGAAAAGCCAGATACAGGCAATCGACCGAACCGCACCCATCCTGCCGCTGATGCCGTCGACGCCGGCGCGGATGACCCATGACTACGTTCGTCACGGCACTACCAGCTTGTTCGCGGCGTTCGACGTCTCCAGCGGGGCAGTGATCGCCCAGCACTATCGCCGTCACCGCCATCAGGAGTTCCTGCGTTTCCTCAAGCTGATCGACACCGCCGTTCCTGCGGAACTTGACCTGCACCTGGTGCTGGACAACTACGCGACCCACAAGACCCCGCAGGTCAAGAACTGGCTGCTCCGCCATTCCCGGTTCCACCTGCACCTCACCCCCACCAGCAGCTCATGGCTGAAGCTGGTCGAACGCTGGTTCGCCGAGCTCACCAACCGACGAGCCCGCCACAGTCCGGCTGGGCTGGTTCACCAGCGCCGGCACCTGGCTGGTGCCCCGCGCGCTGGCCGCACTGCGCCGCACACACCCGGGCATCACTGTCACGTCGCGCGAGAGCAGCACTCCGGCGCTGGTGCGAGCGTTGCGGGCCGGCACCGTGGACCTCGCGCTGGTTTCGTCACTCCCGCCGTTTCGCCCGCTCGACACCGAAACCCCCGCGCTGCTCGTGCAGACGCTCACCGAACGCGGCCTCCAGATCGCCCTGCCCGCCGACCACCCCCTCGCCCGCGGCGAGTTCGTCGACGCCGCGGACCTGCACGGCCAGCCGTGGATCGCCGGGTCGGCCACCGGCGAACGCGGGGTCATGGGCGTGTGGCCCGGCCTGGACGAACGACCCACCATCGCCCACAGCGCCCGCGACTGGATGGCCAGACTGCACCTCGTCGCCGCCGGCTGCGGGCTGACCACCGCACCCACCGCCCTGGCCCCCGCCGCACCCGAAGGCGTGCGCATCCTGCCCGTCCGCGGCGGCCCCGCCGAACAACGCCGCATCGTCCTGGCCCGACTACCCGCGCCCCTGTCCGAACCGGCCGCACGGCTGTGGGAGGCGTTGAGATCCGTGGTGATCGAGACGGATACCTCGAGCTGACACAGTTCGGGGTGGCCGTCGGCGAGCGGCACGCCGCACCCGGTGACCACTCAGGCGCGTCGGGTGCTGTGCCGCGAACCGCGGATGCCGACGATGCACGACAACGCGAGCACGGCACACGGGACGGCACACCAGAACACCTCCGAGGCACCCGCCCCGTAGGCCGTCTCGACGGCACCGCGCACGGCCGGCGGAAGCTTGGCCAGGTCCGGGATTCCCGCGGGCCCGGGCCCGGAAAGGGTGGCGGCCTCCGTTCGCGCCACGCGATAGCACAGCACGGCGCCCAGTGCGGACAGCCCCCGCGCCCCGCCCAGGGTTCGCAAGAACACCACCAGCAAACTGGCCGCGCCGATGTCCTCGGTGCCGACCCGGGCTTGAACGGTGAGGACCACGTTCTGGAACAACAGCACGACGCCGGCGCCGAAGATCGCCATCAGCACCGCGCAGATCCAGTCATCGGTGCCTCCGGTGATCGTCGGTAGGCTCGAAACGTAAATCTCGGAGTACACTCCAAGGTCCAGGGTGATCCGCGCCTCACCCCGCTCGGGTGGTCAGGACGGCCGCGATCCACGAGGGAGACTCCGCGCATGTTGATCGGCCAATTCGCCCACCGCGTCGGCATCAGCACCGACACGATCCGCTACTACGAGAAAGTGGGCGTCTTCTCCGGCCACCGCGGTGAGAACGGCTACCGGCACTACACCGAGAAGGACGTCGAAACGGCCGAACTCATCGCCTCCGGGAAGTCGATCGGCTTCTCGCTGCGCGACATCCTGGGCTTCTCCCGCGAGATGTCCGAAGGCATCCTCGACCACGCGCGGGCACAAGAGAGCCTGCAGGCCAGGATCGACGTCATCGACGAACGGATCGCGTCGCTGAACCGCGTCCGGAAGCTGGCGCAGCAGCAGCTCGCCCATTGCCGGGCAATGGAAGCGCAAGAGCACTGCGCATGACGCCGCGCGGTATGACGAGCCCGTCAAGTGAGTCCACCGAAGATCAGTCCTGCCGGTAGCCCGCGACCACCTCGTCGCGCGAGAGCACGTCGTCGCCGTAGAGGTCCTGGAGCCAGTTGGTCTGGTAGATGGTGTCGAGGTAGCGCTCGCCGAGGTCCGGGGCGATGGCGACGGCAGTGAGGTCTTGCCCGCCGTGCTCGGGCAGCCAGCGCATGGCGCCGCTGACGACCGTGCCGGTGGAGCCGCCGAACAGGAACCCGTTGCGGGCCAGCCGGTGGCAGCTGCGGATGGTGTCGGCCTCCTCGACGGCGATCACTTCGTCCACATAGGACTCGTCGAGCAGCGGCGGCCGCACGCTCGTGCCGAGCCCGGGGATCATGCGGCGGCCGGGCGGGCCGCCGAACGTCACGGAACCCGCGCTGTCCACGGCGACGATGTGGACCGGCCGGGGCCACTCGCGGAAGTAGCGCGCGCAGCCCATGAGCGTGCCCGTGGTGCCGGCACCCACGAACAGCACGTCGAGTTCCGGGAACTGGCGGGCGATCTCCGGCGCGGTGGTCCGGTAGTGCGCCTTCCAATTGCCCGGGTTGGCGTACTGGTTGAGCCAGACGTAGCGGTCGTCGGACGCGCACAGCTCTCGCACCAGCGCGAGGCGCGCCCCGAGGAACCCGCCGTCGGCGGCGGGCTCCGCGATGATGTGCACGCGGCTGCCCAGCGCCTCCATCAACCGCCGGCTGGCCAGGTTGCAGCGCGAATCGGTGACGCAGAGGAACGGGTACCCCTTGCTGGCGGCCACCATGCTCAGCGCCACACCGAGGTTGCCCGAGGACGACTCGACGAGGATCGAGTCGCGGGTCAGCAGTCCCTGCCACTCGGCGGCCTCCACCATCTCGCTCGCGGCCTTGAGCTTGATCGACCCGGCGAAGTTGAAACCCTCGCACTTCAGGAACAATGAGTGCCCGAAGATCGACTCCAGGTCGACGTACAGCTCGTTGGTGTTGAAGTCCGTCGGATCGGATATCACGGTCACGATGACCCCCTCCCTGGTGGTCCGTCAGCCATAGCGGCGCAGTTCGTGGAAGAAATCCGGGATCACGGTCAGGTCCCCGGCTCGCGCGACCTCGTCGTAGACGTACTTGCCCACCGCGAGGTCGAGCACTCCGAGCCCGAACGGCGAGAACACCACGGGCCGGTCGGCCGGCACCCGGACCCGGCCGGCGAGAACGTCGTCCAGCGTGCCGTCGAGGAACTCGCGCCCGCCCGTGAGCTGCTCGGCCAGGTGCGGCGAGGTGCCGGCCTTCAGGCAGTGCTCGACGTCGTCGACGAAGTTGGCTGTGCTCAGCAGGAGCTCGGGCGCGAGGTCGCGCAGGGAAACGTGCAGCACCACCGGATCGTGGTCGAACCACGACCGCTCGAACACGTGCGGCCGGCCCGCGACGGTGGCGAACACGATCAGCTCGCTCGAACGGATCAGCGACTCCGCCGACTCGTGGACCGTGATCCGTGCGCCCGTCCCCGACCGTTCGAGATACCCGCGGAACCCCGCACTGCTCTCGGGCGACAGGTCGTGCACCCCGATCTCGGCGAACTCCCAGCCGGTGCCGGTAAGGAAGGTGTGGACGTAGCGCGCGATGAGGCCCGTCCCGACGAACCCGACGCGCGCCGGCCTCGCGCGATCCCGGCTGAGCGCAGCGGCGGCGCACGCGGCCAGGGCGGCGGTGCGCGTGGCGCTGATGATGGAGCTCTCCAGGCACGCGAACGGGTATCCGGTGGCGGGGTCGTTGAGGATCAGGACCGCCGACGCGCGCGGGATGCCCGCGGCGATGTTCTCGGGGAAGCTGGAGATCCACTTGAGACCGTCCACTCCCACCGGTCCGCCGACCGAGGCCGGCAGCGCGATGATCCGGGCCGACGGACGATCCGGGAACTGCAGGAAGTACGACGGCGGGTTCACCGTGTCGCCCGCGCTGTGCAGCCGGTAGGTGGCCTCGACCAGGTCGGCGATCTCCGGCTCGCGTCCGGCGAGCGTGCGCCGCACCTGGCCGCCGCCGATCACGGCGAACGGCGGCACCGCCGTCGGCGCGTCGGCCTCGGCGCGGGCCGGGTTGGGTCGGATCGCGGTCATCTCGCACCCGCTTCGGCGCTCGGCGCGAAGGCGGCAGGCCGCACCGGATCGGCGAGCCCGACGAGCACCTCACGGGGCCCTTCGAAGGGCTCCCGGCTGTGCGCGGTCCGGACGTTGTCGACCAGCATCAGGTCCCCCGCTCGCCATGGCTCGCGTGCGGTGTTGGCCTCGTAGGCGTGGTTAAGCAACGCCACCACGTCCGCGCCGATCGGGTCGCCGTTGCCGAAGCTGGTGTTGAACGGCAGCGCGTCGGCGCCGTAGACGTCCACCAGGTAATCGCGGATCTCGGGGTCCATCGTCCATTCGTTGAGGAACGCGATCTGGTTGAACCAGCAGCGCTTTCCCGTGACCGGGTGCGGCACGACGGCGCTGCGCCGCTGCCGCGTCCGCAGCCCGCCGCCGGGCTGCCACTCGACCTCGATCGCGTTGGCGCGGCAGTAGTCCTCGATCTCCGCCCGGTCGTCGGTGCCGAACGACTCGGCGACGGTCGCGCCGATCTCGTCGTTGTAGCTGCGCGTGAGCAGCCAGCCCTCCTGCTCGAAGCGGCCGACGAGGTCCGCGGGCAGCGCGTCGAGCACGGCCGGCGAGTCGGCGACCGCAGTGGCGCCGCCCTCGATCGGCTCACCGAGGCAGGCGAACAGCAGCAGGCCTGGTACTTCGAGGCGGTAGCTCAGCTCGTGGTGCATGCACATCGGCTGGTTCGCCGGCCACGCCGACGACGAGTACACCCCGGCCGAGTAGACGTCGCGAGCAGCGAAGGCCTCGCGGTCCTTCATCAGGCCGGTGGCCAGGCTCTCGAACACCGCGGCGACGGCGGTGGGCTCGCTCAACCCGAGGCCGCGGACCAGCACACAACCGTGCTCGGTCACCGCCGCGCGCAGCGGATCCCGGTGGTCACTCGCCCAGGCGGGCGCACCGGCACCCGGTTCGACCGGCAGCAGCGGCACGCCGCCCGCACTCAGCTGCACCGGAGGGAGCGTTGCCGACGTCGAGGAAACCATGTCTTGTCCTTTCGCGGTCACGTGACGGGCACGGGTTGGGCGGCGCGCAGGACGACCTGCGCTGTTTCGGCCGGGTTGGTGCGCGGGAAGTAGTGGCCGCCGGCGGCGATCGCCCACACGTCGACGTGCTCGGCCAGCAGTCGCCATTCGCCGTGGCGGTCGCGGAAGTCCACGGTGATCGGGTCGTCCTCCGCAGCGACGACGGTGACCGGCGTGCTCAGCTTCGCCGCCGGTGGGTTCGCCAGCGCTGCGGCGAAGTAGCTGTGCGCGGACACGCAGTCGTGCCGGAACGCCGCGCCGACCCGCTCGGCCGCCTGCGGATCGAGCCCGTCGGCCACACCGCTGTCCGCGGCCAGCTCGGCCGCGATGACGAAGTCGCTCAGCCGACCCAGCTCGCTGATCGCCGCCCGCCGTTCGGCGGCGTCGCCGAGCAGCTGCGCCCCCAGGAACAGCCGCCGCACGTCCACCCCGCGCCCGGCGAGCCGCCGGGCTGTCTCGAAGGCGAACGCGGCGCCCGAGGAATGGCCCCACAACAGCACGCGCCGCGGCGCGAGGTGCTCGATCTCCGCGGCGACCCGACCGACCACCTGCACCATCGGCGCGAACGCCTCGCGGTCGGCGGCCAGGTCGTGTCCGGGCAGCTCCACCGCGTAGACCGCGAGCCCGCTGCCCCGCAGTTCCCCGGCCAGCGGCCGGAAGTTCACGGCGTTTCCCCCCGCGTGCGGGAAACAGACCAGCACGGCGTCCGGTGGTCCGGCCGGCTCGGTCAGCGGCTGCAGCAGGTCGTGGGCGCGGGACCGGTCGGCGAGCACCGTGGCCTGATCAGCGGGCACCGTGCCCTGGTCGGCGAGCAGAGCGGCCTGGTCGGCGAGCACCGGATGCCGGGTGATCTCGGCGAGCGACACCGCCCGGTCCAGCGCGACGGCCAGCTTCACCGCCGAAAGCGAGGTGCCTCCGCGGTCGAAGAAATGGTCGTGCCGGCCGATCTTCTCCGGCGCGAGACCGAGCACCCCGGCCCACGCGGCCGCCAGCCGCTGCTCGGCGGGTGTGGCGGGAGCGTCGTGGCCTTCCTCCGCGCCTTCGAGCTCCGCTGCCCACTCAGTGAGCGCTTTCTTGTCAACCTTTCCGTTGGCCGTCAAGGGAAGTTGCTCCCGCCAGTGGAACGCCGACGGCACCAGGTATGCGGGCAGCGAGTCGCTCAGCCGTGCGTGCAGCGTCTCGCCGGGCAGCGCCTCGGCAGCGGAGTAGAAGGCCACCAGGTGCTTGCCGTGGCCCTCGCGCTCGGCGACCACCACCGCACCGTCGCCGACACCGGGCACCCGCAGCAGCGCGTTCTCGACCTCGCCGATCTCGATCCGGAAGCCGGAGATCTTCACCTGGCTGTCGCGGCGGCCGAGGAACTCCAGCCGGCCGCCGGGCAGCCAGCGGCCGCGGTCCCCGCTGCGGTAGAGCCGTTCGCCCGCCCGGTGCGGATCGGGCACGAACGCCGCGCGGGTCCGCGCGAGGTCGTTCACGTACCCGCGGCCCACGCACACGCCGGAGAACACGATCTCACCGGGCGCCCCCAGCGGCACCGGCTGCAGGTGCTCGTCGACGACGGCGACGCGCACATTGTTGACCGGCCGCCCGATCGGGACCCGGTCGGTGGCGGGCGGGGCGTCCATGACCTCGTGGTTGGTGTCGTCGGAGGTCTCGGTGAGACCGTAGGCGTTGACCAGCTTGACGTCCGGGAAAGCCGCGAACCAGCGCTGCACCAGCTCCTTCTTCACCGCCTCGCCGGTCACCGACACACACCGCAGGTCCGGCAGCGGGCGCGGCTTGCCTTCCACGAAGGACAGCACGGCGTCCAGATAGGACGGTACGACCTGCGCCACCGCGACCCGGCCCCGCGCGAGCCGGTCGACGAACCGCTCGGCGTCGAGGATCACGTCCTGCTCGACGATCAGCGTCCGCCCGCCGGCCAGCAGGGGCGCGAGCAGCTGCCACAGCGAGATGTCGAAGCACTGGGGCGCGGTCTGCGCCACGACCTGTCCCTCGGTGATCCCCAGGTCGTCGATCTTGGCGTACAGGTGGTTCAGCAACCCGGCGTGCTCGCACATCGCCCCCTTGGGCTCGCCGGTGGAACCCGAGGTGAAATAGATGTAGGCGAGCTGGCGCGGCGTCACGTCGATCCCGAGGTCGGTGGCGGACCGGCGCTCCCCGCAGGCCGCCTCGACGTGCAGCCGGATCGCGCCGGGCAGCAGCGCCAGCGCGTGGTCCAGCCCCTCGCTGCTGCCGCGCTCGGTCAGCACCAGCTCGCAGCCGGCCTGCCGCAGCGTCTTCGCGATCCGCTCGGGCGGGAAGTGCGGCTCGATCGGCAGGTACACACCGCCGGCCTTCAGCACCGCGAGCACGGCGGTGAGCCAGGCGAGGTTCCGCTCGGTCACCACCGCCACCACGCTCTCCCGGCGCAGGCCCCGGGCGAGCAGCGCCCGCGCGAGCCGGTTGGCGCGCCCGTTGAGCTCGCGATAGGTCCAGCCGCGCTCGCCGTGCACGGCCGCGAGCGCGTCCGGCTGCCGCCGCACCTGCTGCTCGAACAGCTCGTGCGCACGCAGGTCGGGCAGCTGCCGCCGCGGCCCGGCCAGTTCTTCGAGCTGGAACCGCAGCTCGTCGGGGGCGAGCAGGGTCTGCGGCGCGTGCTCGCTGTCCGGGTCCGCCACCAGCCGCGCAAGCGCCGCCACGTGGTAGCCGGCGATCCGGGCCGCGGCGCCGGCGTCGAGCACGTCGCCGCGGTAGCGCAGCCGCACGTCGCCGCGCCGGCCGTGAGTCGTGAACCCGACGCGCAGCACCGCTGTCCCGGTGAGCTCACCGTCGCCGGCGGGGTCGAACACGGTCTCCGTGACCGGCCCGGGGACTCCCAGTTCGCGCCGCAGCTCGTCCACGGGGAACCGCCGGTACGCCACCACCGCCGATTCCCGCCGGTGCGTCTCGAGCACCAGTTCCCGCCACGTGGCCGGCTCGGTGGTCAGGCGGCACGGCACCGTCGCGCCGCCCGCCGACGCGTAGCCGGTGACGACCTCGCGTTCGCCGGTCAGCGCGGCGAGCACCCGGGCGTGCGCGGCGAGCAGCACCGCGCGGGGCGGCACCGCCAGCTCACGCGCCAGCCGGCGCACGCCCGCCACCACCGGGGCGGGCAGCCGCGCGGCGGTCGTCCCCACCCCGGCTGCCGGATCGGGTGCCCAGCGTGGCACCGTCGTGGCCCCGCCGGCCACGAGCACGTCACGCCAGAACCGCGAGTCTGCCGGCTCTCCCATGTGCTTCCCTCCGCTCACCGTGGCCACGGACTCGGCCGCCACGTTCCGTCGGCGACGACCGCCTTGCCGTTCTGTCGTTGCGGGACGCGGCGCCAGGGGCTGGGGCGACGCTTTCCGTTGGTGCCGGTGAAGTGCTCGACGGTCTTGCCCTGGGTGCCTTCGCGCCACCGGTGGCGTCCGCCCGCGGCCCGTCCGTCGCCGTCCCGACCGGGCCGGATCTCCCTCGCCGGGTTGCCTTCCCAACGGGTGTGCGGCGGCATGTCCTCGCCCTTCATCAGGAAGGAGTCGGCGGCGAGCACCGAGCCCTCGCCCATCGTCGCGCCGTAGTGGACCCAGGCACCGACCCCGACGGTGCTGCGCGCGCCGACGGTGATGCGGTCGGCCTTGAAGGCACCGTCCTCCTGGGAATGACATTGGACGTGCGAGCCGACGTTGAGCGTGGCCTCGTCGCCGAACGTCACGAGCGTCTTCTCCGGCATCGCCGCGCCGTCGTCGAACACGCGCTTGCCGACCTTGACCCCGAGCAGCCGCCAGGCCAGGTTCTTGAACGGGGTGCCG
Organism: Amycolatopsis sp. NPDC004368; assembly: GCF_053602515.1. Taxonomy (NCBI): domain Bacteria; kingdom Bacillati; phylum Actinomycetota; class Actinomycetes; order Pseudonocardiales; family Pseudonocardiaceae; genus Amycolatopsis; species Amycolatopsis sp. NPDC004368. Next base: position 56,233 of record NZ_JBSGDT010000031.1, read on the forward strand.
TTGAGGGCCTGGACGTACACCGTCGACGCCGCCGCCTTCCAGAACCGCTCGTGGCGCCAGAAGCGGCGGTCGTAGATCGAGCAGTACAGCGGTTGCAGCGGGTGCACCACGATGGACGCGCGTTCCACCAGCGTGAAGTACACGGCGCTGAACAGCAGGACGGCGACCGACGCCAGCGCCACCCCCGACACGCCGAAGCGCGGGTAGAGCGCCACCGTGGCCCAGCCGAGCAGGGTGATCGCGAAGAAGTAGCCCCACCGCACCAGCAGGAACATCACGGCGGTGCCGGCGTTGTGCCGGTTCTTCGCGGCCAGCAGGCGGCGGAACTCCTCGCCCGTGCGCAGGTGGTCGAACTGGTGGTCGCGGGCCACCGTGCGCGGGATCTCGAAGCTCGGGGAGCCCAGCAGCCCCACGTTCTCGCGGACCGGGCCGTCGACCGGCACCAGGACCTTGGTCGCGAGCAGGCAGTTCTCCCCGGTCCGCGCCTGCGAGGGGTAGACGATCATGTTGCCCAGGAAGTTGTGCGCGCCGATGGCCGCGCGCGAGACCTTGAACGACGAGCTGGAGTAATCGGCGTTCACGACCGAGAGCCCGTCGGCCACCATCGTGCCGCTGCCGACGGTGCTCTGGTACGGCGTCTCGTGCTTGATCGCCGTGCCGAAGTTCGAGCCGGTCTGCTCGACGTCGGGCATCCGGTAGCCGAGGTAGCGCAGGTAGTGCACGATCGCGGAGCTGTCGCCGAACACCGTCATGAAGAACTTCAAGTTGGTGATCAGCCGAATCGCCCGCAGGATCGAGTAGCGCAGGGTGTAGAGGCGGTAGACCCGGTCCGGTTTCAGCACAAGGTTCAGCACACGCGGGACGACGGCGACGAACAGCAGCCCGAGCAGCGAAACGCCGAAGAAGATCACGAACGTCACCGCCACCGCGTCGCGGTAGAACACCCAGCTCCCGAACGCGATCGTGGGCGTCCCCAGCGCCGTGGTGAGCTGCGGGACCTTCGCGATGAGCAGGTCGACACCGCCGAGCGCCAGCGGGAGGTACACCAGCAGCGCGGTGAGCAGCTGCGAGACACCGTAGGAGAACCGGCGCACGCGGCCGCAGCGTGCGGGTCCGACCCCGCGATAATCCGCCGTGGCCCGCTGCGCGGGTGACCCGTGCCAGCGTTCACCGGCCGGTACCGTCTGGCCGGGGTGCAGCGACGACACGTGGCCGAGCTGCGCCCCGTCGCCCATCGTCGTGCCGATGTCGAGGACCGACAGCTCCCCCACGAACACGTCCTTGCCCAGCGTCACCGCACCGGTCTGGAGCACACCGGCCTCGGCCCGGTAGCCGGTGAAGAACGCGTCCTTCCGGATCACCGAGCCCGCACCGATCGTGAGCAGGTCCGTGCACACGGGCACGTTGCGGGAGAAGATCGCGACGCCGGGCCCGATCTTCGCGCCCAGTGCCTTCAGGTAGAGGACGTACAGCGGCGAGCCCAGGAACAGCAGCGCCACCGGGTTGCGCTGGACCAGCGTTTTCACGAGCCAGAACCGGAAGTAGCCGAGCGTCCACACGCGAATCCGCCGCGGTCGCCACCGGCCGATGAGCACCCATTTCGCGACGATCGGCAGCACGCACAACCCGATCAGGCTCGCGCCGCCGAAGAGCACCAGCCGCAGGTAGACCTCGAGCAGGTTCGCCGAGGCGTAGACCCACGAAACGCCGCGTACCACCAGGAGTGCGGCGAGGTAGGAATAGCCCAGGAAAGTCAGGAACTGGAGCAGTCCGCAGAGGACGTACAGCGCCGCCCCGGCACGGGGCAGAACCGCCACGTCTTCCGCAGGCGGCTCTTCCGCAGGCTGTTCTTCCGCTGCCGGTTCCGCCTCGACGAGCTCCTCGGTCAGCGCGGTAGCGAGCCTGCGGGCCGTCGGGTTGGCGTAGACGTCTTTCATCGACGCCGAAGGCACGTCCGCCCGCTTGCGGATCCGTGCGCAGAAGTGCGCCATCACCAGCGAATTCGCGCCCAAGTCGGCGAAGAAGTGGCTTTCGGCCGGCACCCGGTCGACCTTCGCCACCTCCGCGAGTACCTCGGCGTACACGCGCTCGGTGCGATCGGGGGTGATGGCGTGCCTGCCACTCCCCCGCTGAGAGTATGCCCGGTCACCCATCAGGAACTCATCGGATTTCCCCCGGACCCGGGCTTGATTTTTCCCACCTGTTTTCTCCCGCCTCGCCGTGCTTCGCCACCCACTGTAATACCCCCCGGCGCGCCAGCCACCCCGAGAATGTTCTTACAGGCAGATTACGCCTCACGCGGTTCGGAGCTCATCGGGAACGTCTTCCGAGATAGTCGCCGACTGCCGTCCACCCCGCCCGAGATCAGCATTTTTTCTCGATCCACCAAGGGGTTTGCATAGGGTGCCGAGGTCGTCGCATGGGGTGCAAGATCCCCGATCGCCGACCACGAGCACGGCCCCCACCTGCCTCCGATCGCGATTTTCTATTCTTTTTTCAACCAGCCGTGCGAGTTCGATCATTCACTATCGCGAATTCGATCTTTACTGTGCGTAACCGCCGAGCCTGCGCGGGAATCAACCGTTGGACGAAATACTCCAACCCACCTCGACCACGCTATTCACGGCGTTGCACGAATGTGATCCCGGGTCCCACCCGGACACACCGGGCGGTGGTCCCGCTGACCGCATTGGCCAGCGGCCGCGGCGGACCTGCAGGTCGGCGCACTCGACAGCCTGGGTGTGGGCCAGGGCGAGCGAGGCCTGGGTGGGCCACAGAACGGCGGTGTTGCGGGCGGCCGAACTGTCCTTTGTGGATGATCTACTTCGCGTTCACCGCGAGCATCGGCGCGAGGAAGTCGGCGACGGCGGCAGCGAACTCGGCCGGCGCCAGCTCGGCCATGTGGTGCCCGGAGTCGATGCCGTGCCCGCGCACGTCGTCGGCCCAGTCCCGCCAGATGGCCAGGGGGTCGCCGTAGAGGTCTTCGAGGTCGTCCCGAAGCGACCACAAGGCCAGAACCGGTTGACACAGCCGGTTTCCCGCGCTGCGGTCGGCCAGCTCGTCGCGCAGGTCCACCGTCAGCCCGGCCCGGTAGTCCTCCAGCATGCCGCGCACCACGTCCGGGTCCCGCGTGGCCGCGCGCCACTCGGCGTGGTTCTCGTGGCCCATCGTTTCGGGATCCCCGCGGTACCACGCGTCGGGATCCGCGGTGATCACGCGCTCCGGCGTGCCCGGCTGGGCGAAGAAGAACCAGTGCCACCACGCCGTCGCGAACTGCGGCGTGATCCGCCCGAGGTGCTCGCTGATCGGCAGGCAGTCCGCCAGCACTGCCCTGGTCACCTGGTCCGGGTGGTCCAGCGCCATCCGCAACGCCAGGTAGCTCCCCCGGTCGTGCCCCACCACGGCGAACCGTTCGTGCCCGAGCCCCCGCATCACCGCCAGCAGCCGACGCGCGCCCACCCGTTTCGCGTGGGGCTCGTGATCGTCCGTGGGCGTGGGCTTGCCCGAACGCCCGTAGCCGGGCAGGTCGGCGCACACCACGGTGAACCCCGCGGCCACCAGCCGCGGCGCCACGCGGTGCCAGGTCGCCGACGTCCGCGGATGCCCGTGCAAGAGCAGCACGGGCGGACCGGAACCCGAGTACCGCACGAAAATCGGCAGCCCCGCACCGTCGACGCACCCAGCGGAGAACCCCTCGAACATGCGACCGGGATACCCCGCGCGCGGGCACGGCACACCCTGCGTCGGGTGGTGGCCGGGAGGTCCTCGTCGATGCCGACGATCCCCGATCACGCTGCGCGTGAGGCGGCCCGGCCTGGCGACCAGGTCGGCGAGCTCGACCTGGCCACCCGCGCCGCCGCCGACGCGACAGGGTGGTTGCCGGCCGAGTCGAGGTAGGCGTGCTCCACCGCGTTGTGTGCAGCACCAGCTCACCGTCGGTGAACGCGCCGCCGGCTCCCCCGGTCCGGCGCGGGTGGCCGACAGGTACCGCGCCGCCCTGACGGCGACCGCACCGGCGGCGGCGGATGCCCGGCCGTGCAGTACTCCACGGCACCGGCGTCCGGATCGAAAATCACCAGGTACACGGTCGCCGCGTGAGCCCCGCGGAGCCGGCCGGCCGCGGCGTCGAGAACGTCGGTGGTCGTGGCGCGGCTGCTCGCGCAGCACACCGACGAACCGCGCGTCTCCGCTGTCGCTGACCAGGTCATACCACTCGATGAGAAGCGCCTTGCGGCCTCCTCTCGAGATTCCCTCATCACGGTGAGCACTCGGTCAAAATCGAGGCGCAACCGAAAAGCGGTAGGTTACTGGTCATGAGCGAGCGCGACGACGACCTTGCGACCGTCATCGACCCCACCGTGCCGAGTACGGCCCGGGTCTACGACGCGGGTCTGGGCGGCAAGGACAACTACGAGGTCGACCGGGAAATGCTGCGCAAGGTGCAGGCCGTGGCGCCCGAGGTGACCGAACTGGCCGTCGTCGCCCGGGAGTTCCTGATCCGCGCCGTCCGCTTCCTGGCCCGCGACGTCGGCATCGAGCAGTTCCTCGACTGCGGTTCGGGGCTGCCCACCGCCGAGAACGTCCACGAGGTCGCACAACGGTCCTACCCCGACGCGCGCGTGGTCTACGTCGACAACGATCCGGTGGTGCTCGCCCACGGCCGGGCGCTGCTGTCCGACAACATGCAGACCCACATGGTCAGGGGCGACATCTTCCAGCCCCGGACGCTGCTGGCCGATGAGACCGTTCGCGGCGAGCTCGACTGGGACAAACCCATCGCACTGATCCACTCGATGAGCCTGCACTTCTGCGCCGACGACCCGGCCGCCGTGCTGCGGGAGTACTTCGACGCCCTGCCGTCAGGGTCGTACCTGGTGTTCAGCCACGCCCTCGACCCCGAAGACGACGAGTACAGCGTGGTCGCCCGCAACATCGAACGCGTTTATCAAGGCGCCTCCTCAGGGCGGATCCACTTCCGCACCCGCGGTGAAATCGCCACCATGCTCGCCGGGTTCGACCTGCTCGAGCCCGGCCTGGTCCAGCCGGCCGACTGGTGGCCCGGCGGCCCGCGCGTGCAGCCGCTCAAACTCTCCGATCACTGCCTGCTCGCAGCCGTGGCCCGCAAACCCTGACCGTGCCCTGATGCGGCGGGGGCGGGCGCGGGCCGCCCCAGGCCAGTCCGCGCCCGTCCCCGCCGCGTCGGGGTCGACACCGATCGACGCGGCGAGCTCGCGAACTGTCCGTCCACTGTGGAGGTACCCGTCGCGGACGTGACGGCACAGCACGGCTTCGGCACGTGCGAGTGGACCATGCCGAGGCCGTACCTGGTGAGCGTGCGGGAATCCAGCACCAGCCACGCCGGCGCGGTCGGCACCGCCTTGTGGGAGCCGTACATCGCGCGCGTGAACCGGTGGTAGGACACTGACTCGTCGACGAACTTGCGCCGCGGGGTTCACCGCGACGATGCCGGGTCCTGCGCGACCCCAGATGTGCGGGACCACCGCGGTCGACCCGTCCAGGGCGACGCCCGATGGAGCTGGGGAACCACAACGCATTGTCGCCGCACGGCGCGCCGAGTTCACGGCCTGGCGCCGGGAGCCAGCGCGCTCGCGTCTCCGGCAAGCCCTCACCGACCGGAGGGAACGTCGACGTCTTCGAAACCATCGACGAACTCACGTCGCAAGCGTGAACCACGAGCGTCGATTGCCTCGCGCACTCCTGCGCCTGAGACGGCCCTGACCACACAGTCGCTGCACGACCGTGTGACATCCATTGATCAACTGTCACAGCTGTGGTGAAGTCCAAAGCAGGGGTCAAAAGGTTCAGCCGGCGGCAAACCACGGGAAGCCGAAATGGCCGGCGCGCATTCAACGACCCCGCACGCGGAATTTCCGTCCACCAGCACAGCGAAACGCGAGGAGAACAGCCGTGAAGCGCATAGCGTCGATTGCCGGAGTGGTCGCACTGGGAGCAGCGTTCCTGACCGTCGGAAGCGTTCCGGCCAATGCCGATCCCTACGACTGCAGCAACTCCAAGCCCAACAACTGGTCCCTCAGCGTCAAGTGCGAGAACGGCACCGGCGAATACCGGGCGTACACCAAGTGCAAAGCCAGCCTGGCTTTCGACTACGTCGATTACGGGCCTTGGGCGCGCGGCGGCAACACGAGCACCGCCGTGTGCATCCGGGCCGGCATCAAGGACGCGGCCGTGGCGCCGCAGGGGGTCCAGGTGCGCTGAGGTTTCGCGCCGGCGAGGCGGGGGCCTCCCTGCCTCGCCGGCGCTCGCCGCGGAGGGTTGATACGGCGTGTGCGAATCCGGTGGCGCGCCACGATCCCGGCTCGCGGACACTGCTGAGCCACGACGAGCAGATGGCGCGGATCGGAAAGGACCTGCCCGCAGTGGCAGCCGCGGTTCACTGCCGACGTGCTCGTGGGTGACGGACAGTTCGCTGTTCTGGTGTGGCACGCGGCCGGGCGGACCGCCGAGCGGACGCTGTCCGGGGTCGGAGTCTTCCGGGTCGTCGACGGGCGCATCACCGACGCCTGGAACTCGCCGACACCATCGAGCCCTGGGGCTGAACCCGCCGGACTGCGGAACCGGCACAAGAGCATCAGCGAAGGGACGAGGTCCGCTCCGGACGGAGGTAGCAAGCGTGAGCACTGTTCCCACGGCCCGTGTGCCGGAGCTGCTCGATCGAACCGGCGAGATCTGTGCGAGCAGGCTGGAGTCGGTGCTGGCCGGGACCGTGCCGGGCGCGCGGGTTCGGAACCTACGGCAGCGGCCGATCGGGGGCCGGGAACGTCAGCGACACCGTCCACCTGGCCATCGACTACGCCCGGCGGCCGGCCGGTGCGCGGACGCGTGTCCGGCTGCGACGCCGATCACGGCGCGGCGGTGCTGACGCAGCCGGCCCGCCTGCACGCGAACCTTCGCCCCGCTCGAGGGCACGACCGCGCCGCCCTGGCCGATCCGGATGCCGGACGTCGCCAAGTACTGGACCGGGCTGGCCCGCGCCGGCGCGGTGGAGGCGCGGCGGCGGTTCACCGGGCGGCTGCCCGAGGCCGACCTGGCCGCGATGGACGCGATGGCCGAACTGGTGCACGGCCGGCACCTGCTCCCCACCGGCTGCCCACGCTGTCGCACGGCGATCCGCGGGTGGACAACGTGCTGTTCGAAACGGTCGACGGCGAGGTTCGCGCGGTGCTGATCGACTGGCAGGTCACGGGGTTGCGCAACCCGATGTACGACGTCGGCTATTCCTGTCCGGCAGCCTGCCGGTGGCCGATCGGCGCGCGAACGAGGACAAGCTCCTGGAGCACTACCTATGCGAGTACGCGGGGATCGCGCCCGGCTACGAGCGGGCCGAGGCGCTGGCGGACTACCGCACGCAGGCGCTCGCAGGCTGGTCATCACCACGGCGACGATCGCCGTGCTGCCCGACGTCGAGGCCGCGAACGACCTGCTCGCGACCCTGCTGGAACGCAACTGTGCCGCGGTCGCCGACTGGGGCTCACTCGAGGCCTGCCCGGAGGCGATCGTCGGATGACGGACCGGAAAACCGCACCGGAACTGGGTTTCCACACCCTGGGCGGACATGTGGAGAACCCGCGGGCGCGGCTGGGCGAGGAACTGGCTTCGGCGCGGCGTTGCTGTTCTCGGTGAAGGAAGCGGCGTCACTGACCGGCGCGATGGCCGCGGTCACCGAGTCGACACGGGTGATCACCGGCGCGACCAACACGACCTGCGGCACCCGGCGGCCTGGGCGTCGACACTGCACCGGTTCACCGGCGGCCGGTTCACCCTGGGCCTGGGCCGCGGGCTGCCCCCGCAACTGGCGGCGTTCGGACTGCCGCCGGTGACCACGGCGCACCTGGAGGACTTCATCGGCCTGATGCGGCGGTTGTGGCACGGCGAAACGGCGACCGGGCACGACGGTCCGGCCGGGAGGTACCCGCAGCTTCGGCTGGACCCGACGTTCGACGAGGACACCCCGACCGCCCTGACCGCGTTCGGCCGGGCCACCCTGGCGCCGGCCGGGCGTGCGGCCGACGCCGTCATCCTGCGCACCTACTTCGCCGACGAGACCGTGGAACGCGCGGTGCGCACCGCGCGGCCGGCCGCCGAGCAGGCCGGCCGCGACCCGGCGTCGGTGCAGGTGTGGGCGTGCTACGCGACGGTGCCGGACCCGATCGGCGAGGAACCTCGGCTGCGCCGCACGGTCGCCCGGCCGGCCACCTACCTCCAGCTCTACCGCGAACTCCTGGTCGCCACCAACCGGTGGGATCCGATTGTGCTGCAACGGTTGCGGGACGACCCGGTGGTGGCCGGGCTGTCCGGCTGGGCCGACATCGTCGGCACCCGCGACGAGATCGAGCACATCGCCGGGCTGCTGTCCGACGGATGGCTGGGGATCGCCGCGTCCGGCGCACCGGAAAGTGCGCTGAGCGGGTGCGCACCCAGTTCGACCTGGGCGTGGACGGCGTGATCATGCACTGCGGCACCCCGGCCGGACTGGCCCCGGCCATCGGCGCCTACCTGGATCGTTGGCGCGCCGTCCGCCGCCGAGCCGAGAAGGCACGCACGACGACCGGCGTCGAACGTGCCGAAGCGCGCGACTTCGATCGCAGCCACTCGCACCGCCCCTGCCCGGCCCGCCACCGGGGCCTGTGATACTTTTGAACGAACTGGGGCTCATGTGCTAATGCAAACGCGCCCTGGCTCAGGGCCGGTAGCTCAGTTGGTCAGAGCAGGGGACTCATAATCCCTTGGCCGTCGGTTCGAGCCCGACCCGGCCCACTTTCCTGTCTCGATGGCGCCTGTGGCGGCACGGTCCCAGGTGGGGCACCCGGGTACCCCGGCTGGTGACACCCGACCGAAACGTCACGGGTGGGTAGAACACCGCACCGGATTCGGCACGAGCGCGTTGAAAGCCCGGACACACCACGATCGCGGCCGGCATCGCCGGACTTCCGTCGGCAGCACACCGGAACCGGTACGTCGCGGTTTCACCACGGGGCGTCAGCCCGCCGCGGCGGAACCACCCGAATGGCGAAGCGGGTGAAAAGCCGATGCCACGGGAAAATCACGGGACTTGGTGCATCGAGACCACGTCCAGGCCGAGGACGCGGAAGAGGCTCAGCAGGCGGTGCAGGCGCTCCTCGTCGGTGAGGTGGCAGTAGATGATCGTTTCCGGTGGCGCGGCGGCGACTTCCAGCTCCCCGAAGTCGACGACGGCGTGGGCGGCGCGGTCGGACAGGCGCCCGGAGACGCGGAAAACGTAGCTGGTCTGCGACACCTGAGCCTCCCGTCTGGCTCCTCTAGCGCCCCTTGTCGCCACCGTCGCGCGTGCGTGTGGGGGCGTCCTCGCCCGTGCCGGATGAGCTCGTGTTCGAGCGGTGGCCGTGCGACAGTGGGTGACGGACGGGGCCGGAGGGAGAACAGCGTGTCCCACAACGAAAAGCCGCGCTGGAAGCGGAGCGTGCCCGAGCTGCCGGGCGGGTTCGTGTCGCGACCGCGGTTGCTGAACGCGCTCGATCGGGCCGCGCCGGAGGCCGCGACGATGGTGTGCGCGCCCGCGGGGTCGGGCAAGACGTTGGTGCTGGCGGAATGGGTGCGCGGCGGCGAAAACGAAGCCGCGTGGCTTTCGCTCGACGCCGCGGACAACGACGTGCGCCGGTTCCGCTCCGGCCTGCTCGACGCGCTCGTGCCGGCCGCGCCCGCACTGAGCCGGCTCGACGCCGGCAGCCCCGGTTTCCTCGCCGACCTCGTCGACGCGCTCGACAGCCTGCCCGCGCCGCTGCGCCTGGTCCTCGACGACGTGCACGAGCTCGTGGCCACGGAACCCTTGCGTGACGTGGAACAACTGCTGCGCCTGCGTCCCCGCGGCCTGCAGCTCGTGTTGTCCACGCGTTGGGATCCCCCGCTCCCCCTGGCCCGGCTACGCCTCTCCGGCCGGCTGGCGGATCTGCGGTCCGATCACCTGCAGTTCCGCCCGGACGAAGCCGCCGCGCTGCTGGCCGCGGAAGGGGTGACGATCGGTGCCGAACAGGTCGACCGGCTGGTCGCGCGCACGGAAGGCTGGGCGAGCGGGCTGCGGCTCGCGGCCGAGTCCCTCAAGGGCGGCGCGGAGTTCACGGGCACCGACCCGACCGTGAGCGCCTACCTCGTGGACGAGGTGCTCGCGCCACTGTCCGAAGAGGAGCGTGAGTTCCTGCGCGAGATCAGTGTCTGCGAGAGGGTTTCCGCCTCGCTGGCCACCACGCTGTCCGGTCGCGCCGACGCCGGCGAGCTGCTGGCCCGGCTGGAACACCGCACGGCCATGCTGTTCCGCACCGGCGCCGGCCGCCGCATCTACCGGCTGCACACGCTGCTGCGCGCCCACCTGCTCACCGACCTGATGCTGCGCACGCCCCGCCGCGTGCCGGTGCTGCACCGCCGCGCCGCCGAGTGGCTGCGCGAGCGGCAGCAGGCCGGCGACGCCGTGGCCCACGCGCTCGAGGCCGGCGACGCCGCGCTCGTCGCGGACCTGCTGCGCCGCCACGCCCTCGACCTGTTGCTCGCCGGCGAGCACGAGGTGCTGCGCCGCGCCCGGGCCGCGCTCAGCGACGACGTGGTCGGCGACGACCCGTGGCTCGCGCTCACCGGCGCGCTCGAACACCTCGACGCCGCCCGCCCCGGCGCCGCGCGCGCCCAGGTCACGCTCGCCGAACGCGCGTGGCCCCGCGAGCCGTCGCGGGAATTGCACGCGCTGCGCGGGCTCGTCGACTCCCGCTTCGCCCACGCCGCGGGCTCGGTCGAAAACGGCCTCACGAGCGACATCGACACCCTCGCCGAACGGGGTTCCGCCCTCAGCGCCATGACGCTGCTGGAATCCGGCCAGGCCCTGCTCACAGCCGGCCGCGCCGCCGAGGCCCGCCGCCCCGTGGAGTCCGCGCTGGCCTTCGCCCGCGCGCACGGCCACGGGCACCTGGAACAGCAGTGCCTCACCGTGCTCGCGGGCGTCGCCGCGACCGTCGGCGATTTCCGCGCCATGACCGCCCTCGCCCTCGACGCCGACGCCCTCGCCGAGACCCACGGCTGGCGCGACACCGTGGCGGGCGCGAAAACCTCGCTGCTCCTGGCCTGCGGCGCGCTCCTGCGGGCCGACGCGTCCGCCTGCCTGTCCCGGATCGACCGCGTCGCACGCGTGCTCGCCACCACCGACACCCTGGGCCACACCGGCCTCACGCTGCTCACCGCCACGCTCGAAGGCACCGCCCGCTTCGACGGCGGCCAGCGTTCGGCCGGGCTGCGCCGCATGACCGACGCCCGCCTCGCCGAGGGGCCCGCTCCCCTGCCCGACGGCGTGGTCGCCCTCGCCGTGGTGTGCGAGCACGATGCCGCCACGCGCCTCGGCCGCGGCGAGACCGCGCGGGACGTGCTGGCCTGGGCCCGCGACCGGATCCCCACGGCCGCCGAGATCCTGCTGGTCCGCGCCGGCACGCAGGTCGTGCTCGGCCGCGACGGCCACGCCCGCAACCTGCTGCGTCCGCTGCTCGACGGGGCGGTCGAGCCCGTGCTGGCGTGGACGCCGATCACGGCCTGGCTGCTCGAAGCCGAGATCGCCCTGCGCTGCGGCGAGGAGGTCCGCGCGCGCCGCGCCGTGGCGAAGGCGCTCGGCCCGGCCGAACGGCTCGGTGTGCTGCGCCCGCTCGTCTCGGCCGCGCCGGAGGTGCTCGACCTGGCGCTGCTCGACGTCCCCGGCGGCCACCGCTTCACCACCGACCTGCGCCGCGCGCGGGCGCTGCGGGGCCGGCAGCCCGACGCCGTGGCGCTCACCGAGCGGGAACGGACGGTGCTGCGTCTGCTGCCCACGGTCCGCTCGCTCGACGAGATCGCCGGGGACCTCATGGTGTCGCCCAACACCGTGAAAACGCACGTGCGCGCTCTGTACCGCAAGCTCGGCGTCGGCTCACGACGAGAGGCCGTGCGTTCGGCCGTCCGGCGTGGAATCGTGGACAACTAGTTGGGACATTCGGCCCTTCCGTCGTCACCGCAACGTCCTACCGTCGAAGGCGTGGGACGAGGCGGCCGGACGACGACCAACCGGTGGCGGGTGCCGGGTGCGAAGGTGACAATGCCCTTGCTGCCACCGGATTTCGTGACGCGCCCACGATTGCTCGACGCGCTCGACGCCGCCGCCGACAGCCCCGTCACGGCCGTGTGCGCCCCCGCGGGCTACGGCAAGACCACGCTGCTGGCCGAGTGGGCCGCGAGCCGGTCCGTCGCGTGGGTCTCGCTCGACGCCGAGGACAACGACCCCCACCGCTTCTGGTCCGCGATCCTTTGCGCGCTCGAGAAAACCGTGCCCGCGGGCAGCCGCGTGCACACCGTCGCCGCGCCGGAAGGCGACAGCCGCGCCGATTTCCTCGCCGAGCTCGTCGACGCCCTCGACGAGCTGCCGGATCCCGTGCGGCTCGTGCTCGACGACTTCCAGGAGATCGTGGCCACCGGGCCGCTGCACGACGTGACCACCCTTATCCGCACCCCGCCGGCCGGGCTGCGCCTCACGCTCTCCGCGCGGTCCGACCCGCGGCTGCAGCTCGCGCGGCTGCAGGTGCAGGGCGACCTCGCCCGCGTCGGCGCGGACGACCTGCGCTTCACCACCGAGGAAACCGCCCAGCTGCTGCGGGTCACGGGTGTGCGCTGCGGCGAGGACGACGTGCGCCGGCTGGTCGAGCGCACGGCGGGCTGGACGGCGGCCGTGCACTGGGCCGCGGTGTCGCTGCGGACCGTGGCCGACGTCGACGTGTTTCTCACCGAGCTCGACGGCGAGGACCGGTCGATGTCGGCGTTCCTCGCCGACGAGGTGCTCGCGCGCCTGCCGGAGGGCGCACCCGAGCTGCTGCGCCGCATCAGCGTGTGCGACGCCGTGCCCGCCGCGCTGGCCCGCGAGCTCGCCGCGCGCGAGGACGCGGGTGCCGTGCTCGCCGAGCTGGAGCGGCACACGTTCCTGGTCGCGCGCGTCGACGACCCCGGCCGGTCCTACCGCGTGCAGCCGCTGCTGCGGTCGTACCTGCGCGCCGACCTCGACCTGCGCTACCCCGGTCTCGCGACCGAGCTGCACGCCACGGCGGCGCGGTGGTTCGCCGACGAGGAGCGCATCGGCGAGGCCCTCGAACACGCCGTGGCCGGTTTGGACCGCGAAGGCATCGTCGAGCTGCTGCACGCCCACGCGCTCGCCTGCCTGCTGGCCGGTGACGACCTCGCCGTGCGGGAAACGCTGGCCTACCTCGGCGGAGACCTCGACCACGACCTGCGGGCCGCCCGCACGCTCGCCGACATCCAGAGCGGCGAGCCGACCGAACCGCCCGACGACCCGCTGCTCGCCCGCCACCACGCGCTGGCCGAGGGCCGCCGCCCGGCCGGACCGCCGGTGGACGGACCGGGCGCGTGGGTCGAGCTCGACCGCGCGTGGGCCTCGCTGCACCGCGGCGCCTGGCGCGACACCACCACCCGAGTGCGCGCCGCCCTCGACACCGCGCGCCGCGACGGGCAGGACTACCTCGTGCTCCACGGCCTCGCCGCCCTCGCCGTGGCCGGTGGTTTCGGCGGGTACCAGGACGAGGCCCGCGCCGCGTGCCAGGAAGCCGTGGAGCTGGCCACCCGGCACGGCTGGCCGCATTCGCCGTGGCTGGCCGTGTGCCGGCTCGTGCTCGCGTGCGACCACCTGCTGCGGCTCGATCCGGCGGCCGCCGCCCGCGAGGTGCGCGACGCGGACACGCCGCTGGGCGAGTTCATCCGCGGCACCGCGCGGTTCGACGGCACGGCGCGGTTCGAAGGCACGGCGCGGTTCGAAGGCACAGGGCGTTACGAAGGCACGGCGCGTTTTGAAGGCACAGGGCGGTTCGAAAACACCGGGCGGTTCGACGGCACAGGGCGGTTCGACGGCACAGCGCAGGCCGACGCCCGGTTCGGCACCGCGGGCTCGTCCAACGGCACCGCCCAGTTCGGCGGCGAGGGCCGGCGCGACGGCCTGGAAACCATGCGCCGGGCCCGCCACGAGCTTGGCGACCTGCCCGCGGGCCCCGCCGCGCTCGTCGCCGTGCTGGAGCACCACGCGGCCGTGTTCCTCGGGGAAGCCTTGCACGCCAACGAAGTGCTGCTGTGGGCCCGCGACCGCCTCCCCCACACGCGCGAGCTGGACCTGATGCAGGCGTGGACCCACCTCGCGGCCGACCGGCCCGACGACGCCGCGGCCGCGTTGCGCAGCCGGCGGGCGGTCCTGCTGCCGACCACGCCCGTCGACGTCGAGCTCGCCGTGGCCGCGCTCGCCCTGCGCGCCGGGCGCCGCACCGAAGCGCTGCGGACGCTGGAGCACGCGCTGGGGCTGGCCGCCGGGGGTGACCTGGTGCGGCCGTTCGCGCTGGCCGAACCGGCGGTGCGGCACCTGCTCGTGGACCACTCGGGCGGCTTCGGGCGGCTCGACGGCTTCTCCGCGTCGGTCCGCGACCGGTTGCGCCGCTTCGACCCCGCGCCCGTGGACGACCGGCTCACCGAACGTGAGCAGGTCGTGCTGCAGCGGCTGCCCTCGCAACGGTCACTCGACGAGATCGCGGCCGACCTGACCGTGTCCGTGAACACCGTGAAGACGCACGTGCGGGCGATCTACGTGAAGCTCGGCGTGACCAACCGCCGGGACGCCGTGCTGGTGGCACGCGAGCACGGCCTCGCGTGAGGCTTCATCCGCGACAGATGAGGCCGGACCCGCGCCGGAGTCCGACGCTTCCAGCAAGCCCGCCACGGGCACGGATCCCGCGGACACGAGAGGACTCTCACCATGACCGACACGGGAGCACGAGCGCCGCACACCGAGGCCGGCGGAACCACCGGCCGACACCCCGGCTCCCGGCCGACCGCGACCGGCTGGACCGGCTGGGTCGCGTTCGCCGCGACCATGATGATGCTGCTGGGTGCCTTCCAGGTGATCGAGGGGCTCGTCGCGCTGCTCAACACCCGCTACTTCGTGGTCGACGAGACGGGCCTCGTCGTCTCGGTCAACTACACCACGTGGGGCTGGGTACACCTCGGGCTCGGCGTGCTGCTGGTCGTCGTCGGCATCGGCGTGTTCACCGGCAACCGCGTCGCGCAGATCACCGGCATCGTCCTCGCGGGCCTGAGCGCGCTGGTCAACCTCGCGTTCCTGCCCGCGTACCCGCTGTGGTCGATCATCGTCATCGCCGTCGACGTGCTCGTGATCTACGCGCTCGCGGTGCACGGCAAGGAGATGCAGCGGATCTGACGGGGCGGTCAGGCCGGTGCGGGCCCCGGTTCCGCGGGGTCCGCGCCGGTTTTCGCCGCGGTCTCGGTTTCCACGGCGGGCTCTTCGGGTTCGTCGGGCTCCGGTGGCGGCTCGTCGCGGTTGGCCGTCATGCGGATGAGCGCGTCGGCCCAGCCCGCCGTCGGATCGATGTCCACGAACAGCGCCTTGATCAGCAGCGTCGCCGGCACGGCCAGGATCGCGCCCAGCGGGCCGAGCAGCCACGCCCAGAAGACCAGGGCCAGCACCGTCACCAGTGTCGAGAGCCCCACCGACCCCGCGACGAACCGCGGCTGGATCAGCGACTGCACCACGAAGTTGAGCGCCGAGTAGACCACGATCACGACCAGCATCATCTTCCAGCCGCCTTCGAGCAGCCCCAGCAACGCGGGTGGGATCACGCCGATGACGAAGCCGACGTTCGGGATGTAGTTGGTGACGAACGCGAGCAGCCCCCACAGGATCGGCACGGGGATGCCGATGATCGCCAGCCCCACCGCGTCGAGCACGGCCACGATGAAGCCGAAGACGGTCGTCACGAGGATGTAGCTGCGCGTGCCCGTGGCGAAGCGGTGGAACGCGGCCGTGACCCACGGCCGTTCCGTGTCGATGGCGCCGAGGCGCTTGTCGGCCCACGTGGCCTCGGTGCTGACGAAAAGCAGCAACGCCAGCAGGAAGATCAGGTTGGTGAGGACCCCGCCGACCCCGGTCAGCAGCGAGCCGACGAGGCTCGCGAGCTTGCCGAGGTCCAGTGACGAAGCCAGGTCCCGCAGCTGCTGCGGCCCCACCCCGAACTGCGCGAGCTGTTCCGTCGCGGACTTGAGCAGCTCGCTCGCGCGGGCTGCGTAGCGCGGCAGGATCGAGGCGAGCTGCGCCAGCGACACGATGACCACGAACACCAGGCTCACGATCACCACGTAGACCACCGTGACGAGCGCGACGGTCGTCAGCCAGCGCGGCCAGCCCTTGCGGCGCAGCCAGACCTGCACCGGGCTCGCGGTGACGACGATGACCAGCGCGAGGAACACCGGCCCCACGATGAACGCGATCGCCCGCACGCCGGCCAGCGTGATCACCGCCGACGCGGCGCAGAGCATGATCACCAGCACCCGCGGCAGGAGGCTGCCGGGCGGGAACGTCGAGGTGATCTGTTCGGGACTCCTCCGTCTCGCCCCCACGGTTCGTCCGCGCAGCTTCACGAAACCACCTCACCCTCGGCCGGGTCAGGGTGCTGCGGCGGTGCCCCGCGCGGGCGTCCCCGATGTCACTCCGGTGTGGACGGACCCGCCCGGCGGCTCCGGCCGGGCGGTCCCGGGGATACGGTCACCGTCCGCGCACGGTTCGCGCCTCACCCGTGCCGGATGAGACTTGCCGGGGATTCCGGGGCGGCAGTGCGCGACCGCTCTGGGCCGACTGTCGCGACCGCCCCCCGGCAGCCGCTGTCAGCCCGCGAGCACACCCGATCCGCCGCCGCCAGTGGTCCGCTCACCCGTCCTGCCCGGGCGCGGGCACCGGCCGAGGCACGGGATCTGGGCCCACACCGTCTTGCGGTCGTACTCGGGTTCGGGCAGCACACCCCACGTCACCGACAGGCGGTCAACGAGCAGGAGGCCGCGGCCGCGCGGGCCGGGCAGGCGGGAGAGGCCCATGGTGGGTTGCACGAGGTTGCGGTCGGCCACCTCCACGCGCACGGTGCACGGGCGCAGGCTGTGCCACAGCTGCAGGTGACGCGGTCCGTCCCCGTGGTCGTGGGCGTTGGCGAGCAGCTCGGTGGCGACCAGGAGCACGTCGTCGCGGTGTTCGTCACCGAGCGTGTCGAGATGGCGCGACACCCATCTGCGCATGGTGCGCACCGTCGCGGCCGTGGTGCCGTGCAGCGGAAGCACCCACGTTCCTGGCCGGCCGGCGTTTCGGACTCCGGTCAACGCCACCACCTCCGATCCGCGGTCGGCGCACTTGCTCACGACTTACCCGATCGGGTCACGAATCAATCACCGTCGGCGGTGCGGAGTTCTGGGTTTTTTGGTCCACAATGGACATTCGGCCGTTCAGGACTGTGGCTTTTGCCTGTTCAGGCGCTTCGATGGTTTCTGCGGTACCCGTTCCGGGCATGGACGCGGGTGAAAAGGTTGCACTCGATTGACACAGAGTGCAACGGCCTCTTCACCGAGCGTGCCCAACCTCGGAAACCCGGAACACCGGCCACCCGATCTCCGTCCGCCACTTCCCCGGATCCGGGTCGTCACGCGGCCCGCACAGGTACCTCTCGTGCACCGGCCCCGCCACCGCCAGTGCGTGGTCCACGACCCAGCCGCCCAACCGTCCGTAGGTGACGTCGATGTCGTCGTGGTCGCCGGCGTGCACCGTGACCGCGAGGTCCGTCACCGGGAGGGTCCGCGGCGTGACGCGGCCGACCGTCGGCGCGTCGAGGACCGGCCGGTACACCAGCACGGTGCCGCGGCCGGCGGTGAACAGGTCGTCGGAGTACAGCCCGCCCGGTGGCGCGAAGCCCTCGCGTCCGGCCACGGCGGCGTCCAGTTCGGACATGGCCGCGTCGTACCACCCCAGGACCTCCGAGAGGTCCACTGTGGCCTCGATGGCCGCGACGGTGCGGGCGGGCACCGAGCGCAGCTCGACCTCGAGCTCGGCGACGTCGGGCTCCAGCAGCCGGCGCAGGGACGTCACGGCGGCGCGCGTGCGGTCCAGTCGCTCCTCGAGCCGCCGCAGGTGGCCCGTGATGAGGTCGGCGCGGGCACCCGGATCGGCGGTCAAGAGGATTCCCCGCACCTCGGCCAGCGGCACGTCGAGCTCGCGCAGGCGGTGGATCACCTGGGCGTTCGGGATCTGCTCGGGCGAGTAGTACCGGTAGCCGGTGGCGTCGTCGACCGACGCCGGGGCCAGCAGGCCCGCCTCGTGGTAGCGGCGCAGCGTGCGCACGCTCAGCCGGGTGAGCCGGGCGAACTCGCCGATCGTCAGACCTTCGCGCATGCCGCCACTGTGCACCCTCTCCCGGGGAGAGAACCGAGCCGGGCTTGACCCTCTCCCCGGGAGAGGCCCGACGGTGGTGCGGTCACCCCGACGAAGACCCCAGGAGGACCGCCATGACCCTGCCCGCGCCGATCACCGACTACCTCGCCGCCCACGAGGACCGCGACGCCGGCCGCGCGCTGCCGCTGTTCGCGCCCGAGGCCACCGTCGTCGACGACGGCCGGACTTACCGCGGCCCCGCCGAGATCCGCGGCTGGCTCGGCCGGGCGGCGAGCGAGTACACCTACACCACCACGTTGACCGCCACGGAACGCGTCGACGACCACCACTACGTCGCCACGCACCACCTCGAAGGCGACTTCCCGGGCGGCGTGGTCGACCTGCACTTCCGGTTCACGCTCGACACCGGGAGGATCACCGAGCTGACCATCGAACCGTGAGCGGAAAAACCCCGCGACAGCACCGGAATCCGCGGCTACAGTTGCACGAGTGGCCACGGGGGTTCCCGCGGCACACGAGGTTCGGGTGTGTCCGGTGCGCAGGCAACGGTTACTTCCATTGGTGATCAACGGGTTCGATTCCCGTAAGCCCCGGGCAACCGGGGCCGGCGTGGTCCTGTTCGCGGGGCCGCCGTGTCACCGTCGCCAATCTTCTCTCGGGCGCGTCCGGACCGCACGAAAACCACGCGACACAGGTATTTCCCGCTGTTGGCGTGAAACCGCACTCCCGGTGCGAAGCTCCGCGGTCATTTCCTGGATCGAAATCACCGCAGGGCGAATTTTACTCGGGAGCAACGTTTCAGGTGTGCCCGGTGCGCAGGTGACGGTTACTTCCGCTATGGACGGGCAGGTTGCGGGTTCAAATCCCGTCACCCCGACCTGTCGGGGTGTAGCTCAATTCGGCAGAGCAGCTGATGTACCGTGGCCGACTTTTCCTCGGACACACCTGAACCGTTGCTCCCTCACCAGCGAAGAACGAGGGGGTCGACCATGGCCAGGTTCACCATCTTCCGCGCGCGCCCGGCGGCCCGCTCGCCGATCGCGAGCGAGGCCGTCGCGAACGGGCGCACCCACGAAGGAGCGGCCGGCTACGCGCGGGACACGCGCGGCGAGCTGTTCCTGCTCGCCGTGACCAACTTCGTCGGCGAGCACACCTTCTACGAGAGCGCCGAGAACCGCGATCTCCGCTACGCCACCCTCGTGCGCGCCGCGACGCTGGTCGATCCCGAGTGGACGGTGCGGTTCCTCGCGTGGCTGCGCCGGGATGCGAACCTGCGCACCGCGGCGCTCGTCGGCGCGGCAGAGTTCGCCGCCGCCCGCCGGGAAGCCGGCCTCGATGGCCTCTCGCGCCAGGTCGTGGCGAGCGTGCTGCAGCGCGCCGACGAGCCGGGTGAGCTGCTGGCGTACTGGACGAGCCTCTAACGCCGCGCGGTGCCGAAGCCGGTCAAGCGCGGTGTCGCCGACGCTGTCCAGCGCCTCTACACCGAGAGCTCGTACCTCAAGTGGGAGTCCGCCACGCGCGGGTTCCGGTTCGCCGACGTCCTCGGGCTGACGCACCCCGGCCCGCGCGAAGCCTGGCAGAGCGCGCTGTTCGAGCACATCCTCGACGTCCGGTTCCACGCCGACCGCGAACTGCCCGCCGCGCTGGGCACGCTCGGCGCGCACCGGCACCTGATGGCGTGGCCGGTCGAACGGCGGCGCGCGCTCCTCGAGTCCGGCACCGCGAGCGCCGAGCTGCGGCGGGCCGGGATGACGTGGGAGTCGCTCGCCGGGTGGCTGCGGGGGCCGCTGACCGCGGCCGCGTGGGAGGCCGTGATCCCGTCGATGGGCTACATGGCGCTGCTGCGCAACCTGCGCAACTTCGACCAGGCCGGGGTTTCCGACGAGGTGGCGCAGGCAGTCGCCACCCGGCTGGCGGACCCGGAGCAGGTCGCGCGGTCGAAGCAGCTGCCGATGCGGTTCCTCTCGGCGTACCGGGCGGCGCCGTCGCTGCGGTGGGCGTGGGCGCTCGAACAGGCGATCACGCACTCGCTCGCCGGTGTGCCGGAGCTGCCGGGTCGCACGCTGATCCTGGTGGACACCTCGTGGTCGATGCACGCGGGGTTCTCCCGCGACGGCACGCTGATGCGGTGGGACGCGGCCGCGGTCTTCGGGCTGGCTCTCGCGCAGCGCTGCGCGAAGGCCGACTTGGTGTCGTTCTCCGGCGACACCAAGGAGTTCCGCGTGGCGCAGCGGGAGTCGCTGCTCAAGGCGGTGGACCGCTGGCGCGGCGACGGGTACTTCCTCGGCGGTGGCACCGACACCGCCGGCGCCATCCGGAAGCACCTGCGGGGCCACGACCGCGTGGTGATCCTCACCGACGAGCAGGCCACGTACGGCGATGTCGGGCGGGCCGTGCCCGTCGACACCCCGCTCTACACCTGGAACCTCGCCGGCTGCACGCGCGGCCACGCCCCCAGCGGCGGCCGTCACCGCCACCCGTTCGGCGGCCTGACCGACCAGGTCTTCCGGATGGTCCCGCTGCTGGAAGCGGGGCAGAACGCCGACTGGCCGTTCTGAGCGCCTGTCGTGATCGGACGGTGGGCACTGTCCGATCACGACGGTGCCCACCGGTACAGAAAATTCGCGCACGATCGGACCAGTCGCGCGCGCGAGAGCGCACCTGACCTCGATCTCATGATGCTTTCTCCTGGTTCAGGCAGTACCTACGACAACCTGCTCACCTGCACCCCGCCGTTCTTGCCGGACAACGCGCACTTCATGGTCGGCGCCGTCACGATCCCGCCGGGCGACCCGGGCAGCGGCCCGCATCGGCACTCCGGCCCGGTGTTCGGGTACCACCTTCGCCACCCGAGCGCGCGCCGCACCGCCTGACCTTCGACTGCCTGCTGTCTCCCGCGCGGAGGCGCAGGCCCGGCGTCAGCTCCGGCCGTACGCCTTGCGGGCGAGGCGAGCGGCGGACGGTGCGTGGCGGTCGGCTTCGGCCCGGATGTCGGCGATCGTCTGTGCCGCCAGGGCTTTGCGCCACTGCAGCTCGGCGTGCTGCATGGCGGAGTCGACTGCGCACCGCCGCCGGAACGCGCTGCGCGGTGCCTCCTCGCCCATCCCGTGCTGCCGGATCTCGGTGCACTGGAACGCCGGATCGCGGCCCTCGATCGCCGCGACCACGTCCATGAGCGTGATGTCCTCCGGCCGGCGCGCGAGCACGAACCCGCCGCGCGCGCCCGGCAGCGACCGCAGCAGGCCCGCGCGGACGAGCGCCTGCAGCTGCTTGTTCAGGTACGCCACGGGAAGCTCGTAGCTGGCCGCGAGCGACGCGGTGGACACCGGCTCGTCGTCGTCGAGCCACGCGAGCGACAGCAGGACGTGGACGGACCACTCGACACCCTGGTTCATCCGCACGGCCGCCACCCTAGACAATCTGGACGTCCGAAGTCAAGGTTCGGCTTGCGGGCTCCCGAGCGCACCTGCCACCATCGGAATCCCCTGCAGTGCACGAGGAGCAGCGAAGTGACCGAAGTGGCCGGTGGTGGCCTGACGGATGCGGTGACGGCGTTCGAGGCTGTGCGCCCACGGCTGTTCGGCATCGCCTACCGGCTGCTGGGCTCGTCGGCGGACGCCGAGGACGTGGTGCAGGAGACGTGGATTCGATGGCAGCGCACGGATCGCGCGGCGGTGCGCAACGCCGAGGCGTTCCTCGTCACCGCCGCGAGCCGGCTGGCGCTCACCGCCGCGACCTCGGCCCGCACGCGCCGCGAGCTCTACGTGGGCCCGTGGCTGCCCGAGCCGCTCGCAGACAGCACCCAGGCGGCCGTCGAGCGGAACGAGGCCCTCGAGCTGGCCGTGCTCGTGCTGCTCGAACGGCTGACGCCGCAGGAGCGCGCGGTGTATGTGCTGAAGGAAGCGTTCGACTACCCGTACCGCGAAATCGCCGGGTTCCTCGACATCACCGAGGACAACGCGCGCCAGCTCGGCCACCGCGCGCGCAGTCACGTGACCCGCGAACGCGGTGCGCGCGTGAGCCCGGCGGAGCGCGACCGGTTGCTGGGGGCGTTCCTCGCGGCCGCGCGTGCCGGGGACCTCGAAGGGCTGCAGAGCCTGCTGGCCGAGCACGCCGTGGCGCGGTCCGACGGCGGCGGCGTGGTCACGGCGGCGCGCAAGCCCGTGCGCGGGCGGGAGCGCGTGGCCCAGTTCCTCGTGCGCACGGTCGCGATCTTCGGGCGGGACACGTCGACTTCGCTCGTGGCCGCCAACGGACGGCACATCGTGCTCGTCCCGCGCGGCAACGCACCACTCGCCGCGGCCTGGATCGAAGCGGCACCCGAAGGCATCAACCAGGTCTACGTCGTCGCGAACCCAGCGAAACTCGCGCGACTGGCACCGGCATGACCGCGCCCGGAATCGACCTGCACCCCGGGCGCACGGTCGCGATCTTCGGGCGGGACACATCGACTTCGCTCGTGCCCGCCAACGGACGGCACATCGTGCTCGTCTCCCGGGGCGGCGCACCGCTCGCGGCGGCCTGGATCGAAGCGGCACCCGAAGGCATCAACCAGGTCTACGTCGTCGCGAACCCGGCGAAACTCGCGCGACTGGCACCGGCATGACCGCGCCCGGAATCGACCTGCACCTCGAGCTGGGTCCTCCCGGCGCACGTGCGATCGAGGCGGCGCTGCGCGACGCCATCGCCTCCGGCCGGCTGGCCCCCGGCACGCGTCTGCCCGGCACTCGCAGCCTGGCCGCCGACCTCGGCATCGCGCGGGGCACCGTCGTCGAGGCCTACGCCCAGCTGGTGGCCGAGGGCCGGCTGGTGAGCACGGCGGGCTCCGGCACGCGCGTCGCCGAAACCCGGCTGCGCTCGGCGACGCGGGAGCCGGACGTGTCACCGCGCCTGCTCGACCTGCGCCCCGGGCGGCCGGATCTGAGCCTGTTTCCGCGCACCCTGTGGTCGGCCAGTGTGAAACGTACGCTGTCGGCGTCCACTTTGGACTACGCCGACCCGGCCGGTCTGCGCGGCCTGCGCGAGGCGGTGGCGCTGCACGTGTCGCGCACGCGCGGTGTCCTCGCCGGGCCCGAGGCCGTCGTGATCACCTGCGGGTTCACCCACGGTCTCGCGCTGCTGGCCCGCGCGTTGCGGGAGTCGGGCGTGCGGGTGATCGGCACGGAGGACCCGGGCCTCGTCCACCACCGGCGCCTCATCCACGGCGCCGGGCTCGCCACGGCCGCGCTGCCCGTGGGTGCTGCGGGTGCCGACCCGGCCGCGTTGCGGCCCGGCCTGGGCGCCGTGCTGCTCACGCCCGCCCACCAGCACCCCCGCGGCGTCGTCCTGAGCCCCGCTTCGCGCGCGGCGTTCGTCGCCTGGGCCCGCGACCACGACGCCTACCTCATCGAGGACGACTACGACGGCGAATTCCGCTACGACAAGCACCCCGTGGGCGCCCTCCAGCCCCTCGACCCGGAGCGGGTGGTGTTCGCGGGCAGCACCAGCAAAGCGCTGGCACCCGGCCTGCGCCTCGGCTGGCTCGTGCTGCCGGCGCGCCTGCGCGTCCCCGTCCTGGACGCCCTCGCCGCCACCGGCGCCACCCCGGGCGCCCCGGCCCAGCTCGCCCTCGCCGACCTCCTCCAGCGCGGCGACTACGACCGCCACGTCCGCCGCGCGCGCCAGACCTACCGCAACCGACGCGCCGACCTGGCCGCCCGCCTGGCCCCGGTGCCCTTCGACGGCGTTCCGGCCGGCCTCCACGCCCTGCTGCCGCTGGCGTCCCGCGAGGAGGAGACCCGGCTGGTGAACGCCGGCCTCACGGCGGGGCTCCACCTCACGGGCCTGCGAACCAGCGGCTACTGGCACTCGGCGGACGAGGACCGGGCCGGACTGGTGATCGGGTACGCGACCCCGCCGCAGCACTCGTGGCGGGCGGCGTTGGAGGCGTTGGCCGGGGTGGTGGAGGGTGCGGACATCGCTTCCTGGTGAAGTTTCGCGCACCTGACACGCGGTCGGGGCGCCGAACACCCCA
Source organism: Amycolatopsis sp. NPDC004368 (assembly GCF_053602515.1). Lineage (NCBI taxonomy): Bacteria > Bacillati > Actinomycetota > Actinomycetes > Pseudonocardiales > Pseudonocardiaceae > Amycolatopsis > Amycolatopsis sp. NPDC004368. Next base: position 80,532 of record NZ_JBSGDT010000031.1, read on the forward strand.
CGTCGACGCGCCCGGCGAGGGTGCCGGGTTGCCGACTCACTGCCCGGGGCGCCGGCCCCTCACCTCGAAATTTCACCGGACGACCACCACCCAGCGTCGGCCGCCGGGGTCAACCCCGTGCGAAGCCCTCGCGCCACGACGGGTGGGCCGGGGTCCAGCCCAGGTCCTTGCGGGCGTGGGTGTTGTCGGCGCCGCGGGCCCAAGGGGTGCGGGCGGCATCGCTGTGGGTGGGTGGGGGTGCGCCGACCCGCATGCAGAAGGCGGGGGTCCACTCGTGGCTCGGAGTGGGGTCGTCGTCGCAGAGGTTGGTGGGGCCGGGGGGCCAGGTGAGGGCGTCGACGGCGGCCGTGGCGGCGTCGGTGACGTGGAGGAAGCTGGTGACGTCCGCGGTGGCCGGGAGGGTGCCCGCCTGGGCGAGCCGGGTCATGAGGCCGTCGGGGGCGTACCAGGTGTCCGGGCCGTAGAGGGTGCCGTAGCGGAGGATCACCCATTCCGGCAGTTCGGCGACAGCGGCCTCCAGGGCGGCGACGCCCGAGACCGTGGCGAGCCGCTCGGCGGTGCCGGTCAGGTCGAGGGGCGTGTCTTCCGTCGCGGGGGCGTCGCCGGGCTCGTACGCCCACGAGATGCTCTGCGCGACCATCCGCCGCACACCGGCGGCCTTGGCGGCGTCGACGAGGTTGCGCGTGCCGACCGTGCGCACGCGGGCGTTGGCCACGCGGTCGCCGGCGCCGAGGTCGGTGAGCTGGTGCATCACGACGTCCGGCGCGGCGGCCCGGACGATCTCCGCGAGCCCCGGCGCGTCGTACACGTCGCCGAGCACGGCCGTGGCACCCAGCGCGGTGATCCGGTCGGCCGAGGCCGCGCCGCGCGCCAGGCCCACCACCGCGTGGCCGTGCGCGAGCAGCTCCGGCACCACCCGCCGCCCGACGACGCCGGACGCCCCGGCGAGAAAGACCCGCATCACATTCCTCTCGACGGTCCGCTGTGGACGATCTCCAGCCAACCAGCCCCGGCGGCGGGCCGGTAGTCCACTTGACGTCCGCCGCAGTGGACCGGTTCACATCGAACGTGCGAAACCGCGCTCGAATGCGCCCACTTGGTGTGCGCGGCCGAACACCGAGGGGTGGATCACAACCGCGCCCTGTCACGTTCGGGACGGCCACCCGGTCTGGGAAGCAAACACCCGAACAGAGACGAGGTCTGAACCGATGCGAGTCGCGGTAGCCGGCGGTACGGGGCTGGTGGGGACGCTGGTGGTGCGCGAGCTGATCGCGGCCGGGCACGAAGCGGTGGTCCTGGCGCGATCGCGCGGCGTGGACCTGAGGACCGGCGCCGGGCTCGCGGGCCGGCTCGACGGTTGCGAGGAGGTCGTCGACGTCACCAACGTCGTCTCCCTCCGCCGCAAACCCGCGGTCGGCTTCTTCGCCGCGGCCACGCGCAACCTGCTCGACGCCGCCGCGGCGGCGGGTGCGCGGCACGTGATCACGCTGTCGATCGTGGGTGTCGACGACGTCGACCTCGGTTACTACTACGGCAAGCGCACGCAGGAGGAGCTCGTGCGCACCGGCCCAGTGCCGTGGACGATCCTGCGGGCCACCCAGTTCCACGAGTTCCCCGAGCCCCTGGTGGACGGTGCGCGCGGGCCGTTCGTGCTGGTGCCGCGGGAACTTTCGCAGCCGGTCGCGGCCGAAGAGGTCGCCAAGGCGCTGGCGGACCGCGTCGGCACCCGGCCCGGCGGGTACGCGCGGCCCCTGGCCGGGCCCGAGCGGCTGCAGATGTCCGACATGGCCCGGCGGCTGGTGAAAGCCCGCGGGTCGCGCAAGGTCGTGGTGCCGGTGCGGCTGCCGGGCGCCGTCGGCCGGGCGATGACCGGCGGCGCGCTGCTGCCGAAGGAAGACCACGCCCAGGGCGAACGCACGTTCGCCGAGTACCTCCGCCGCGTCGCCGCGCGAGCGGGCACCGAACTGTCCTGAAAGGACCGAAGTGAACACCCTCGCCGTCCGGCTCGCGCTGGTGGTCCCGTTCCTCGACGAAGTGGTCGTCGGCGGCTGGAACCAGCTGTTCCCCGAAAGCTTCTACACCACGTTCCCCACCGTCGACCTGAACCCGCCGTTCAGCGAGCACTTCGCCCGTGACTTCGGCGGCGCGACGCTCGCCGTGGCCGTGCTGCTCGGCCTCGCGCTCGTCAAAGCGAAAACGCACTACGTCGTGCCCGCGGCGGCGGCTTTCTCGGTTTTCGCGGTGCCGCACTTCTTCTTCCACCTACTCGATACGCACCCACCGATGGTGTGGCAGGAGGTCGTGCTCACCACCGCCAACGCCGCGGTCGCGCTGCTCGGCCTCGCCGCGATCGCGCCGGCGGTGCTGCGGGACCGACGCCGGGCCTGACCACTCGGGGGCACCGAACGCGGGATCACACCGGGCCCAGATCCGAGGACAGCCAGTGCTGCGGCCGCATCGAGATCACGACGTGCTCGCCGAGGTCGGTCCGCTCGAAGTCGAGGAAGGCCGCCACTTTCGCGGGTGGCAGGTAACGCGCCACCATTTCGCGGGCACGTTCCTCGCTGTCGGGGCCGATGCCGGTCACCGGGCCTTCCACCGAGACGTAGCGGACGGTGGGTGAGGTCCGTTGCACCATCAGGGTGAAGCGGCCCACCTCCCGGATCGCGCGGGTCTTGCGGGCCTCCGGGGGCGAGCGGACCCACAGCTCACCGCCCGGGGTGTACTGGTACCAGATGGGCACGACGAGGGGCGCGCGGTCGGGTCGGTCGACCACCGACAGCGCGGCGACGTGCGGTTCGGCCAGGAACTGTTCGCGCATTTCCACTGTCAACGCCATGCCCTCCGATGTTACCCGCCGGGCCCGGCAAAAACGCGCTCTGAGCAATTCAAGTCCATTATGGACGGACAGTTCACCGCTGTAACGCTCATGAAAGTACCCACGACTCACGTGGGGTACACCTTTCGCGACACCGACCGCAAAACCGCCGAGAGGAACCAACCATGACCGCCACCGATGACCGCGACCTGACGCCCGGCCCGTGACCGCGTCCGGACAGGACACCGTCCTGGTCGTGGGCGCCGGGCCGGTGGGCCTGACCGCCGCCGCCGAGCTCGTGCGCCAAGGGGCGCGCGTGCGGGTGGTCGAGCAGCTCACCGAGCCCACCACGCAGTCGCGCGCCGTGACGGTGCACCCGCGCACGCAAGAGCACCTGGCCGCGATGGGCGTGCTGCCCCGGATCGCCGCCGAGGCGTCCACCGTGACCGCACTGGAGATGTACGCCGGGCGCGATCCACGCCGGCCCACCGTGCGGCTGGCCACCGAGCACCTCGCCACGCGCTACCCGCACATCCTCGACCTCCCCCAGCCGCGCACCGAGGCCCTGCTCGCCGAGCACGCGGCCGAGCTGGGCATCCGGATCGAGCGCGGGGTGACCCTGGAGCACCTCCGGCAGGACTCGACCGGCGTCACCGCCACCTTCGCCTCCGCTGCCGGGCGCGAACGGTCCCGCTACGGCTGGGTGGTCGGCGCCGACGGCGGGCACAGCACGACCCGCACGGCCGTCGGCACCCGGATCGAGGGCGTGTTCAAAGGTCAACATTTCCTGTTCGCCGACGTGGCGGCAACAACGGAATTCACGCCCGACACTGTGCGGATGTTCGCCCATCCCGCCGGGATCGGGGGTGTTTTTCCGATGCCCGGCGGCCGGACGCGGTTGTTGTTCGAAGTCGAACCCCCACCACCGGGCGCGGTCCCGACGATCGCGCAGACACAAGCGCTGGTCGACGAGCGGGCGGGCGGCGCCTGGCACGTGACCCGACGCCCACTGGCTCACCTACTTCGAGGTCCACCACGGCCAGGTGCCCCGCTACCGCCACGGCCGCGTGCTGCTGGCCGGCGACGCCGCGCACATCCACAGCCCCGCCGGCGGCCAGGGCATGAACACCGGCATCCACGACGCGGTCAACCTCGCGTGGAAACTCGCCCTGGTCGCCACCGGCCGCGCCGATCCCACGTTGGTGGATTCCTACCAAGCCGAACGGCATCCGGTCGGCGCCGCCGTGGTGAAACAAACAACTCGCATGACCGACACGATGACCGAACGCGGGCTGCGCAACCTCGCGCTCTTCCTCGCCGGGCACCTGCCGCCGCTGCGCGAGGAGCTGATCTCCGGCCTCGCCGAGGTCGCCATCCACTACCGGCACAGCCCGATCGTGGGCGGCCGCGCGCCCTCACGACGCCACCCGCACCCCGGCGACCACGCCCCCGACGTGCCCGGCCTGCACACCGCCGACGGCGCCCCGGCCTCCCTCGACGACCTCCTCCGCCACCCCGGCCACCTGCTCCTCACCACCGTCGGCGACGACCAGGTCCTCGATCAGCTGCGGGCCGCCCTCGCCGGCCTCGGCAGCGTCCTGCGCATCCCGCCGAGAGCCACCACCGCGTTCACCGACCGCTACGGCACCGGCGACCACGGGCTCGCCCTCATCCGCCCCGACGGTTACCTCGGCCTCATCAGCCGCGAGGCGACCCCCGAGGCCGTGGCCGCCTACGTCCGGCGTCTCCTGCACGCGTGATCCGGAGTCGGGGATGGCGTGATCGTGTTCGCCGACGTCCGCACCGGGCCGGATCCTGCGCCGGGTCGAGCCCGCGCGCCCAGGTGGGCACGGGGCCGGACGGGCGCCCCCCCGTGTCGTCTGAGTGCGGCTCGACAGCCCGGGTGCCGCGCCGGGTTCGGCCGCCTGCGCCGGGCCGAGGGCGAGCCGGGCTTTCGCTGAGCGCCCGGCTCAGCGGTGGTTCGCTTCGAGCACCGGTTCGCTGCGGCGCTGCGGAGCGAAGCAGTTCCAGCCGAGGAAACCCAGTGCCAGCACCAGGTAGCTGTTGCCGATCACGTGGTCCCACGGCGACCAGGCCAGCTCCCGGAAGTCGTCGGCGGGCACCAATGAGTGGGGCGCGATGATGAAGATCGCGACGACGGCGGCCAAGCCTGCCACCGCGCGCGGTGTCGTGGCCCGGGTGGCCAGCACGATCGTCGCGGGGACGATCCAGACCCAGTGGTGCGACCACGAGATGGGTGAGCACACGAGGATGGCGGCGGCGTTGAGCAGGAACGCCACCGGTTCGTCGGCCCGGCGCATGGCCGCGACGGCGACCAGCAGCGCGGCGAGCGTCCCCACCGCGACCAGCGCGAGCGTCGGGGTCGGCGCCAGCGCGAAGCGGTGCACGGCGCCTTGGATGGTCTGGTTGGTGGCGAAGATCGAGCCGCTCATGCCCGACGCGCCGGTGAGCCCGCCGTGGAACCAGTACTTCAGCGAAGCCCCGGGCGCGACCGCGAACCCGATCGCGCCGGCCGCCACGAAGCTCACGAGTGCGGTGCCGGCGGCGCGGAAGTCCTTCTTCAGCAAGAAAAACAGCAGGAAGCCGGCTGGGGTGATCTTCACGGCCGCCGCAAGCCCCACCAGGACCCCGCGCGGCAGGCGGGTCCTGGGTCCCAGGCAGTCGACCACGACCAGCGCCATGAGCACCAGGTTGACCTGTCCGAACCACAGCGTCTCCCGCACCGGCTCGAACGCCAGCGACGCCGCCCCGGCCACCACCGCCGTCAGCACCGCGGTGGCTCGCGCGGCCCGCGGCCGCACCACGACGTAGATCGTGATGCCCAGCGCGGCCAGCGAAAGCCCCAGCATCGCGGCAGCCGCCACCGGGGTCGGCACCGCCGAGGGCAGCAGGAACAGGACGGCGGCGAACGGCGGGTAGATGAACGGCAGCGACATCCCCACCCGCGTCGGCGGCAGCGGGCCGTAGGGATCATGGCCGTGGGCCAGCGCCAAGGCACCGAACCGGTAGACCTCCAGGTCGACCGGCCACAACGTGCACACTGCGGCGACCACCCCCGCCGCGACCACGACCGCCCCGGCCACCAGCGCCACCACCGCCCACCGGCGGCTCGCGGCTTCGTCCAGCAGGCCCTTCAGCACTCCGGCCGGTGTCGCCTGCCCCCCTCGGAACGTGATCACCCCGTGATCATCCACGGTGCGTGATCGTTTCACCGAGTCGGGGGGTCGATCGTCACGCTCCGCAGCGTTGCCCCGGGTCCGCCGGCGTGGTGAACAATGGCCCCCGGACGACCACGACTAGGAGAACCCGTGCCCCTTCGCGTGCTTTTCTGCATCGGCATCAACCAGAACTTCTTCGACCTGCCGACGGACGGGATCACCACCGGCGCCGTCTGGCAGGCCTTCGTGTCCATGATGGACCAGCTCAAGGCCCTGCCGGGCATCACCTTCATCGGCGACTTCGACGACGACTCCCACCAGGTCGGCCCGTCCGACGGCTGGCCGTGGACCAGCTACCTCCTCGCCGACGCCGACACCCAGGAAACGGTCAAGGCCGCCTGCAACCTCTTCCGCACCACCCCGGTCGGCGACGGCGACGCGAAGCTGTGGCGCTTCGCGAAGGTCGAGGCCCGCATCGGCCGGGCGCTCACTGTCCGCGAGGACGTCGAGCTGCCCGGCTGAGCCGGTCTGGCCGGTTCAGGCCCCGACCAACCGGTGGACCGAACCACTGCTGCTCGGCACCCAAGCGTCCGGAAACGCCGTCGCCAGCGCCTGCTGGGCGCGCCAGCCCGTGCAGTGCCCGGGGGCGACCAACGTCGGCGACAGCCCGGCCAGGGCGGCCACCGTCGGCGCGATGGTCGCCTCGAAGGCACGGCCGCCGAGGTGCAGGCCGCCGACCAGTGCGTGCAGGCGGTCCACACCCGTGAGCCGTTGGGCCTGCTTCACGATGTTGAGCGCGCCCGCGTGGCCGCAGCCCGTGAGCACGACGAGGCCCTGGCCGCGCAGGTGGACCACGAGCGCCTGGTCGTCGATCACGGTCGGGTCGTGGCGCCACGCGCCGTCGAACCAGGCCTCGTGGGACGGGGGCATGCCGCGTTCGAAGTCGGTGGTGCGGGCGACCTCGCCGGTGATCAGGACGCCGCCGCCGGCCAGGAGGGTCGGCTCGCGGCGCTCGATGACGTCGAAGCCCTCGTCGGTCAGGGCCGCCTTGCTCAGCGTGGGGAGCTCGAACACCTCGCGGCCCGGGACGACCAGCCGGCGCCTGGTCCAGACCTGCGGGTGAGCCAGCACCGGTAGGCGGTCGCGCCCCAGCCGGCCGATGAGGCCCGCCAGCCCACCGGTGTGGTCGAAGTGGCCGTGGCTGAGCACGACGGCCTCGACCGCGGACAGGTCGGCGCCGAGGCGGTCGGCGTTGGTGATCATCGCCGACGGGGAGAGGCCGGTGTCGAACAGCAGCGTGGTCTCCTCGGTGCCCTGGCGCACCGTGACCAACGCGGAGAACCCGTGCTCGCCGAGCAGCCCGACCTGGGTGCGGCCGCCTTCGAACTGCGGCGCGGCCTGGCTCGCGCGGCCGAACGTCTCCCGGGTGGTGAACGGGCCGTCTTCCAGGAGACCGTCGTACACGTTGTCGACGAGCGTGGTGATCCTGACCTCGTCGACGGGTGCCGGCTCCGCGTCGACGCTGTGCTGTTCGGAAATCATCACGAGTGCACGTGACCCGCGGTGGAGTCTTCGAACAGCTTCATCGCCAGCAGCCCGTGCGCGACCGCGCCGCCGCCCCGCACGGCGCCGGCGATCAGCACGGCCTCCGCGAGCTCGTCGGAGGTCACCCCCTGCTCGCGCGCCGCCGCCGTGTGCACGTCGAGGCAGTAGGCACACTGGGTGGTCAGCGCGACGGCGATCGCGATGATTTCGCGGAAGCGGCGCGGGATCGCACCGTCTTCACGCGACACCACATCCTGGTAATCCATGAATTTCTTGAATTCACCGGGGGCCGATTTCTTCAGTTTCGCCATGTATTTCATGTCCGCGGGTTCGCTGTACGCCATGACTCCATGCAATCCCCCGACCACTGCGCGGTCAAAGACCGATTCGCTCAGCCAGGTCTTGTTCCTGATATAATGCCTGGTCGTGGACCTGAGGCAGCTGCGGTACTTCGTCGCGGTGGGTGAGGAACTCAGTTTCGCGCGGGCGGCTACGCGGCTTCGGATGTCCCAGCCGCCGCTGAGCCAGCGCATCCAGGAGCTCGAACGCGAACTCGGCTGCTCACTTCTCGACCGTTCGGTTCGCCCGATTCGGCTCACCGATTCCGGTCGCATTCTGCTCGACGAAGCCCGCGATATCCTGGAACGAGTCGACCGCGCCGAAGCCCGTGCCCGTTCCGCGGGACAAAGCCGCATTGTCACGATCGGTGTCGTTTCGGAGGCCGTGGCGGGTTTCGTCACCACCCTCAGCGGCCATTTCCGCGACGCGCTGCGAGCGCGCTACCCCCATTTGTCACTGCGCGTGCGCGTGCAGGGCATCACGAGCCCGGCCGCGGGCCTGCACACCGGCCAGTCGGACATCGCGATCACCCGCCTGCCGTTCGACACGCGCGGCATCGCCACCCACTCCCTGGGCGACGAACCGCTGGTCGCGGCCCTGCGTTCCGACGACACCCTCGCGCAGCGCACCGAACTCGAACCCGGCGAGCTGCGCGATCACCTCTGGTGCCGGCTCCCCCGCGACGCCGACCCGCTGTGGCGCGAGTACTGGCTCGGCTCCCCCGGTTCGTCCGGCCACGACCGGCCGGGGCCGGTGGTCCACTCCCTCGCCGAGTACATCCAGTGCGTGGCGTGGGACGGCGCCGTCGGCGTGCTGCCCCACAGCGTCGCGCGGCTGTACCCGGGGGCGGGGGTGAGTTTCGTGCCTCTGGCCGGACATCCGGACAACCACCTGGTGCTGGCGTGGCCGATCGACCGGGCCGACAAGGTGGTGCTCGACGTCGCGGAGGCGATCGCTTCGGCCGCGGCCGAGCACGGCGCGGCGTTTTTCCGGTCGCTGCGCGAACGCGGCTGAGCCGGCACGTCAGCGACCCCGGCGCGACCCGGCCGCCGTCACCATGCCCAAAGCCAGATCTGCGTAGTACTCGCCGAGTTCCTCGGGCGAATCCGCCCCGTCGAGCCGGTACCACCGCACCAGGTCGACCCCGAGCGACAGGATCGCACGCACCAAGCGGTGCACGTCGACGTCCGGGAAGGCGCCGGCCTCGATGCCGGCGGTGAGCGCGTCGTGGAACACCGACGTCGAGCGGCGGCGCAGTGCGACGATCACCTCGTAGTGTTCGGCGGTCAACGCACCCAGTTCGTATTGGCTCACCCGCGCCGCGACGTGGTGGCGGGCGTGCCAGGAAACGAACGCCGCGACGAGGCCCCGCAGCTGTGCGGCGGCGTCGTCGAGGGGCGCGACGTGGTTCAGCACGTCGAGTGAACTCTTGTGCCCGGTGCGGGTGATCTCGAAGAGCACTTCCTCCTTGGAGCTGAAGTGCACGTACAACGCCGCGGGCGAGAGGCCGGCCGCGGCGGTGATGTCCCGGGTGGTGGTGGCGTGGAAGCCCTGGGCGGCGAAACACCGCACACCACCGGTGAGCAGGCCGCGGGCGGCCTTGCCGAAACCCGCGTCCCAGAGGTCGGGCGAGTCGTCAACCAGGTCGGGCAGGGCGGATCGCTGAGCGCCCATGAGGAACCTTTCCGTCGCGGCCCGGGAGGCCTTGCTCCGCCCCACGGGGGTGTGTATCGTCGCACACCACCAGCGAATATGACTAACCGCTTAGTCATATTCGCAGGTAGAGGTGCTGCCGCGATCACCGTCGATCGGGAGGAGGACACCGTGGACGTGTCCTGCGCGTTCCCCACCGCCCTGGACTCTCCGGAAAAAATCGCACTGGCCGAGCGACTCGGCTACCACCGGGCGTGGGTGTACGACACACCCCAGCAAAGCCCCGACGTCTGGATGACCCTCGCACTGGCCGCCGACCGCACCGAGCGCATCGGACTCGGCCCGGGTGTGCTGGTGCCGAGCCTGCGCCACCCCATGGTCAACGCCGCCGCCACGGCCACCCTCGCCGCGCTCGCGCCCGGGCGCGTGGCGGTCGCGTTCGGCACCGGGTTCTCCGGCCGTCGCGCGATGGGTTACGGCGCCGTGCGGTGGTCGTTCATGGAGGCGTACCTGCGCGCCTACCGCGGGCTGCTGCGCGGGGAAACCGTGGAGTGGGAAGGCGCGCGGATGCGGATGCTGCACCCCGAGGGCCACGCACCGGCCCGGCCGGTCGACGTGCCGATCCTCGTCGGCGCGTTGGGCCCCAAGGGGAACAAGGTCGCGAGCGAGCTCGGCGACGGCCTGTACGCCACGCTCGCCACGCCCGAGTTCATGAAGGACCACGAGTGGGTGCCGTTCCTCGAATGGGGCACCGTGCTCGACGAGGACGAGCCCACCGACTCCGAGCACGCCCGCGCGGCCGCCGGCCCCGGCTGGGCTCTGTCCTTCCACGGCGCCTACGAGTTCGGCGGCCCGGACGCGGTGCGCGCCCTGCCCGGCGGCGCGGAATGGCTCCAGACGGTGGAAAAGACGCCGGAGCAGGACCGGCACCTCACCATCCACTCCGGACACTGCGTCGGCCTCAACGACGCCGACTCGGCCGCCTGGCAGGCCGGCGGCCACACCACGCTGCGCGAGGTGACGCTGAGCGGCACCCGCGACGAGGTCCGCCGCAAGATCGACGACTACGGTTCGCGCGGCGTCACGGAGATCGTGTTCCAACCGTGCGGTCCCGACATCGAGCGCGAGCTCGAACGTTTCCTCGACGCCGCCACCCGCTGACCCGCACCCACCCACCGTCCACAGGGGAATCATGAGCCGCGAGACGACCACTGTCACAGAAGGACTGTCCTACCTGGAGTGCCCGCGCTGGCACGAGAACCGGATCTGGTTCGTCGATTTCTACACCTACCGCGTGTACTCGGCCGCCGAGGACGGCACCGACCTGCGAGTGGAGGCCGAGGTGCCGCAGCAGCCGTCCGGGCTCGGGTGGCTGCCCGACGGCCGGCTGCTGATCGTGTCGATGCGCGACCGGGTGCTGCTGCGGCGCGAGCCCGACGCCACCCTCGTGCCGCACGCCGACCTCTCCAGCCACGTCAAGGGTCACCCCAACGACATGGTGGTCGACTCGCGCGGGCGGGCGTTCGTCGGCGAGTTCGGCTTCGACCTCATGGCCGGCGCGCCGCTGGAATCCGCTTCGCTGCTGCGCGCCGATCCGGACGGCACCGTGACCACCGTGGCGCGGGATCTGTGGTTCCCCAACGGAAGCGTGGTCACCGACGACGGTGTGCTCCTGGTGTGCGAGACCTTCGGCAACCGGGTCACGGCGTTCGACATCGCCGAAGACGGTTCGCTGGCCGACCGCCGCATCTGGGCGCAGTTCGGCGACGTGCCCTCCGGTGAGGACCTGCCGGCCGCGCTCGCACAGGTGGTCGTCGGCGCCGACGGCTGCTGCCTCGACGCCGAGGGCGCCCTCTGGATCGCCGACGCCGTGGGTGCGCGGGTGATCCGCGTGCGCGAGGGCGGCGAGATCGTCGACGAAATCCCCACGGGCACCGGCGTTTTCGCCTGCATGCTCGGCGGCGCCGACGGCCGCACCCTGTACCTGTGCACCGCGCCCGACTTCGACGAGACCGCCCGCAAGAACGCCCGCGAAGGCCGCCTTGCCGCGGCCCGGGTGGACGTTCCGCACGCCGGACTGCCCTGAGCCGGGCGGCAGGCGAACTCCCGGAGGGACCCCGTGACGGAGGGTCACCAGTGGTGAATTCTTTTGACGACCCACCCCCGAGGCTTCGCCTGATCGAATGCTTTTCTCCGCGGACCCCGCCGGTCTAGTTGTTGCGGGGCATGACGTTGGTGTCGGCTGACGGGGCCTGAGATAAGGGACGGGTCTTTCGGCGGCAGGATGAGAAGTGCGACCAACACATCCGC
>NZ_JBSGDT010000032.1:0-87044 GCF_053602515.1 Amycolatopsis sp. NPDC004368
GCATTACAACTACCATCGACCACACACTGCCGCCGGAGATCAGCCACCAGCGTCGAGGCTCCGCACCGGCGTCACGAACGTCATGGCCTCATACAGCTAGCGCACGAATGCGCACTTCGCCGAGCGCCCGCAGGTGAGCGTGAAAATGCGCAAAAACATTCGTGAACTGTTTCGCTTCACAATTGCCGGTTGCGCCGATTCGACGCGGGCCGCACGCTCGGCGCCCTGGGCTGCCCGCGGGGTGTCATGAAGATCGCCCCAAAAGAAGTTGCACGCGCGTACCAGGATTTGCTCTCATGAGGTACGTGCCGTTCAAGCCGTACCGCCAGGTGCTGTCCCTGCCCCGAGTCCGCCCGTCGATGGCGCTGATGTTCTTCGCGCGCCTGCCGATGACCATGACCGGCGTCACGCTCACGCTGTACGTCGTCAGCAACCTCGGCCACGGCTACGGCGCGGCCGGCGTCGTCGGCGCCGCCACCACGCTGGGCATGGCCCTGGGCGCGCCGCTGCTCGGGCGCACGATCGACCGCTACGGCCTGCGTCCCGTGGTCGCCGTGTGCGGGGTCGCGTCGGCGGCGTTCTGGATCGCGGCGCCGCACCTGTCCTACGCGGTGCTGGTGGCGTGCGCGCTGCCCGCCGGGTTCCTGTCCGTGCCCGCGGGTTCGCTGGCGCGCCAGATCCTGGCCGCGCTCGTGCCCGCCGAACACCGGCGCGCGGCCTACTCGCTCGACACGATCCTCGTGGAAGCGTCGTTCATGATCGGCCCGGCGGCCGGCATCGCGGCGATCACGGCGCTGTCGGCCACGCTCACGCTCAGCGCGATCGGCGTGCTCTTCGGCGGCACGGCGCTGCTCATCTTCCTGCTCAACCCGCCGATCCGGAACGAGGACGAGCTCGCCCCCGTCGGCTCCGTGCGCCCGCCGCTGCGGTCGTGGCTCACGGGCCGGCTCCTCGCGACGCTCCTGGTCGCCGCGGGCGCGCTGTTCTGCCTGGTCGGCACGGAGGTCGCGACGCTGGCGGCCCTGCGCTCCCACGACGACGTCGGCTGGACGGGCCTGGTCATCGCGGTGATGTGCGCGGCGTCCATGGCCGGCGGAATCGTGCACGGCGCCGTGCGGAAGTCGTTGCCGCAGGGCGTGCTGATGCTGCTGCTCGCGGCGCTGGTGCTGCCGGTGGGGCTGGCGGACCAGCCGTGGTGGCTGCTGATGCTCGTGCTGATCCCGACCAACCTGCTCTGCGCCCCGACACTCGCCGCCACCACGGAGACCGTGAGTGCCCTCGCGCCCCCGGCCGTGCGCGGCGAGGCGATGGGGCTGCAGGACGCGTCGACCCGGCTCGGGCTGGCCCTGGGCAGCCCGGTGGTGGGCTTCGCGATCGACCACTCGAACCCGGCGTGGGGGTTTGTGACCGCGGGTGCCGGTGGTCTGGTGCTGGCGGCGGCGGGGCTCTTGTGGACACATCGACGGCGGACGTCGACTGCTGCGCCGGCGATGGCTGCGGCGGTTCAGGCGCGGCGCTGACCACACCCAAGCCGGTCGGCGAGGCTGAGACAGCGGGATCAGCTGCAGGCTTTGCGCAGAGCGTCCAGCTTCGCGACGTTGCGCTTCGCCCACGCGGCGACCACGCCGGCGTCCTGGATGTGTTCCTTCTGGACCTCGACGTAGGAGTCGGCCATGCCGAGCAGGGCGTTCTTCACGTCCTGTTCCTGCACGTCGGCGGCCAGGGCGCGGAGGCGTTGTTCCTTGTCCTGCGCGCGGGCCTTCAGTTTGTCGGGGTCGACCAGCGGGTTGAGGTCCGCCAGGCCGAGGGCCTGGGTGCACGCGCTGACCTTGTCGGCCGTCGAGTTCGCCGTGTCCACGGCCGTGCTGACCTGGTCGCAGCCGGCCAGCAACAACCCGGCGGCCGCCAGCGCGGCCACCGCTCCCCACCTCGTCATGCGCCCAGCGTAGCGGGCTCGCGGGGCCGAAACCGGCCCCGCGAGCACCTTCACCCCTTCACGCACACCACCTGTTTGAGGTGCGCCACGACCTCCACGAGGTCGGTCTGCGCCTCGATCACGGCGTCGATGTCCTTGTACGCCGCTGGGATCTCGTCGACCACGCCGGTGTCCTTGCGGCACTCGACGCCGTCGGTCTGGGCGGCGAGGTCCGCCGCGGTGAAGGTCTTGCGGGCCTTCGTCCGCGACATGCGCCGGCCGGCGCCGTGGGAGGCCGACTCGAACGAGTCCCGGTTGCCAAGCCCGCGCACGATGTACGAGCCGGTGCCCATGCTGCCCGGGATGATCCCGAGGTCACCCGCGCCGGCCCGGATCGCGCCCTTGCGGGTCACGAGCAGGTCGACGCCGTCGTAGGTCTCCTCGGCGACGTAGTTGTGGTGGCAGCTGATCGCGTCGTCGAACGTGGTGCCCGGGATGACCTCGGCGACGGCGAGCTTCACCAGCGCCACCATCGTCGCCCGGTTGCGCGCCGCGTAGTCCTGCGCCCAGAACAGGTCACGCCGGTAGGCCGCCATCTCGGGCGTGCCCGCGACGAACACCGCGAGGTCGCGATCGGGCAGGTCGGCGTTGTGCGGCAGCTTGCGCGCCACGGCCATGTGCCGCTCCGCGAGCTCCTTGCCGATGTTGCGCGAACCCGAATGCAGCATCACCCACACCCGGCCCTCGTCCTCGCCGCCCTGCTCGAGGCAGACCTCGATGAAGTGGTTCCCGCCCCCGAGGCTGCCGACCTGCCGCGCCGCGCGGTCGTGCAGGCCCTGCACGCCCTCGTGGAGCTCGCCGAACGACTTCCAGAACGTGTCCCAGCCGCTGACGCCGTGGACCTTCGCCGGGTTCACGGGCGTCTTGTGCAGCCCGAAGCCCACCGGCACGGCCGACTCGATCCGCCGCCGCAGCCGCCCGAGGTCCTCAGGCAGGTCGGCCGCGGTCAGCGACGTGCGCACCGCGCTCATCCCGCACCCGATGTCGACACCGACCGCCGCCGGGGACACCGCGTCACGCATGGCGATGACACTGCCCACCGTGGCGCCCTTGCCGTAGTGGACGTCCGGCATCACCGCGACGCCGTGCACCCAAGGCAGATTGGCGACGTTGTGCAGCTGGCGCATGGCTGGTTCCTCGACCGACGTGGGGTCGGCCCACATCCGAATCGGAACGCGGGCACCGTCTACCGCCGTGTACATGACTTTCCTTTCCTGGCTGGATTTCTCGGTGAAGCATCCCCCGGGGGCCGACGAGCCGACAACGGATTTTCCCACGGACGGTGTCTGAAGTGGACATCCACAGTCCAGCCCGAATCGTTCGGTTTGCCGGTTTCCTCCGGCCGGCAACCGATTCGTGAGCGAAACGAAATCGAGGTTCCCGCCGATATCGGGCACGATGATCGAGCCCGGCGCTCAAGGCGCCGCTCTGGGAGGATTCCGCTTTTCCATGAAAAACTCACTGCGGGCGTTGCTCGCTGTCGTCTTGCTGGCCGGGTTCCCGGTGCTCGTGCTGGCGATCATCGCCGCGCTCGTGGCGCTCGAGATCTACGCGATCCAGGACCGCCCGGCCATCGGCCTGCGGCTCGCGATCATCGCCGTGCCGGTCGTTTACGTGCTGCTGCAAGCCCTTTTCACCCTTGAACGCACCACCGACGACGAGATCTCGGGCCGGCCGGCGACGCCCGAGGCGCAGCCGGAGCTGTGGGCACTGGTCCGCGAGCTCGCCGACGCCGTGGGCACGCGGGCGCCGGACGAGATCTACCTGGTGCCGCACGTCAACGCGGGCGTCGAGGAGCGCACGCGGTGGCTCGGCCTGCAGGTGACCCGTCGCCGGCTGTACATCGGCGCGCAATTGTTCGCCGGGCTCCGGACCGACCAGTTCCGTTCGGTGCTGGGACACGAACTCGCGCACTACAGCAACCGCGACACCCGCTTCGCCGACGTGACCTACCGGGGCAGGCAGACGATCGGTCGAGTCGTGAACGGACTGAACGGCAGCACCTGGTTCGGCCGAATGCTGCGAGTCCTGTTCCACGCCTACGCCAAGCTCTACTTCGTCGTGTCGATGCGGGTGAGCCGTGACCACGAGCTCGCCGCCGACGCCGCGGCCGCACGGGTCGCGGGCACGGCCGCGGCGACCAGCGCGTTGCGTGAGGTGGAGGCGCTGGACGTCGTGTGGCGGTATTTCTTGAACACCTACGCGACGATGGGCTGGAAGGCGGGCTACCTGCCCGCCCGGCTCGCCGAGGGGTACGGGCACCTGCTGGCCGACAACAGCCGCGCCGAGGAGATCGACGAGGTGCGGCGCAACCCGCCTGAGCACAAGACGTCCCCGTACGACAGCCACCCGGCCACGCTCGAACGCATCGCGGTGCTCGAAGCAGGACCCGTCGTGCCGGTGACCGAGGGCGGCGAACGGCCGGCTGCCGAAATCCTTCGTGATGCCACCAAGACGCTCGACGCCACCCTGCTCACAGGTCTGTCCGCCGAGGCCCGCCGGAAGAAGCCGGTCGACTGGGAGACTCTCGTCGACACCTCCGTCCGGCACCGGTTCGGCGAGGACGCGGGGAAGGTCCTGAGGGGACGATCGCTTGAGGACCTGCTCGACCTCGTCGACTCCGGAAAGCTCGAAGAGCTGGCCGATCCCGACCTGAAGGTGCCCGCGGGCGCCGGCGCGCGGGCCCGACGCGAGCTGCTCGGCGATTCCGCCCGCAGACGACTGTCCACTGTGGTCATCTCGAACCTGGCGACCGCGGGGCACGCGAAGTGGACGCTGTCGTGGTCCGGGCCGGCCGAGCAGAAGCTGGCCGCGCCGTACGACGAAGCACTCGAACCGGCGCTCGACGCCGCTGTCGCCGGCGACACCACCGGGCTGCGGGCCCTGCTGCCCGCCGCCGATCCCGACCCGATCCACTCCTGAGAGGAAATCCATGGGACTCGTAAGCCTGTTGTTCAACCCGAGACGCCGGAAGACGGCGCTGGCGCTGGCCAAGGCCGCGCGCGAACGCGGGATGAACGTCGCCCAGTTCACTGCTTCGCTGAGCCGCGAGGACCTGGCGCGGTACGTCGCGCCGGACAAGAAAGCGCCGAAGGTCGAGGTGCCGGACGTGACGAAGTTCGGCTTGCCGGCGGACGCCGAGATCACAACCGAGCCGTTCGTCGCCGACCGCGAGATCGACGAGGCCGAGCGGGCCTTCGTCACCGGCAACTGGAAGCCGGCGGCCCAGCTGCTCTCCGAGATCGGCACCGGCTGGGACCGGCGCGTCGCGCTCGTGCGCCGCCTCGGTGAGGCCGTTGCGAACGACGAGATCGGATTGGACGGCTGGCGCACCGAACGACCGGGCGATCCGGACGCGGCCGCCGTCAACGCCGAGAGCCTGGTGTGCCTGGCCTGGCAGGTCCGCAGCTCGCTGGGCGCCGAACACGTGAGCCGCGAGCAGTTCCAGAAGTTCTTCGCCATCCTCAAGTCCGCTGAGCCCGCGGCCCGCGAGGCGGCGGAGCTGGCGCCCGACGACCCCACGCCGTGGGTGACGATGCTGGCGGTCGCTCGCGGTCTGCAGTACGACAACGACGCGTTCGGCGAGGTGTGGAACGAATTGGTCGCCCGCGATCCGGCGCACCTGCCCGCGCACAGCTCCGCGTTGCAGTACTGGTGCGAGAAGTGGTTCGGGTCGCACGAGCTGATGTGGGCGTTCGCCGAGGCGGGCGCGGCGAAACACCCGAAGCTGGCGCGGCTACCGCTGGTCGCGGCACACGAGGCGGAATACCGCGGGGTCAAGGGTGCGTGGCAGAACCCGCTGGTCGCGTCGGCCATCGATCGGCTGCTGCCCTGGCTCGACGGTGAGGGCCGCGACGCGCCGGGCACGGCGACGAGCCGGGCGTACGCCGCACGGGCGCTGGTGGAGCTCGGGCGCGGCAAGGAGGCCGTGGAGCAGTTCCGGCACCTCGGCGTGCACGCGGACGAACTTGTCTGGGCGTACGGGAACAAGGGCCGGATCGTCGAGTTCAAGCGGGTCCGGCACCTGGCCTGCCGGCTCGCCGAGAAGTCCTGACCCACCCGTCCGAATGCCGCGACTCGAAGCGAGAACGCGCAAGGTGCTCGCGGTGGGGCTTCTGGCCGCACTGCCGGTGCTGGTCGCTCTGGTCCCGGCGGCCGTCGTCGCCGGCGCCGCCCTCCTGATGTTCCACGGCGACCTGCGGTTGGTCGGCATGGTCCCGGCGGTCGCGCTCACCACGGTGGCGTCCCTGCGGTCGGTGCTGGCGCTCGACCGGGCGCCGGCGATGCCGGGTGCGCGGGTGCCCGTGACGCCGGCGCAGCAGCCGTGGTTGTGGGCGCTCGCGCGTGAGGCCGCGGCTGAAGCCGGGACGTTCGCGCCCGGCCGGGTTCTGCTCGTGTCGGAGCCGGTGGCCGGGGTCGTCGATCACACGCGGTGGTTCGGGCTGCGCTCCACCGGCCGTTCGCTGGTCGTCGGCGCACCGGTGTTCCTCGGCTTCAGCCGGGGTGAGCTGCGGGCCGCGCTGGTCCGGTCCTTCGCGGTGCACGCGCACGTCGGGCTGGACGCGATCGTGCAGCGTGGCGCCGGCTCCATGCTGCGCGTGCCCGAGGCGCTGGAGCACCCGGGGCTCCATTGGTTCACCGCACCGCTGCTGCGGGCCCTTGCGAACGCTTATCTGGCGTTGGTCACCTCGTCGTACGGCCCTCCGGAGCCGACGACGTTGGAAGCACTGGCCACCGTTCGCGAAGCGTGGCAGTTCTATATGGACAACTTCGTCACGATGGCGTGGCACCACGGTTACCTGCCTGCTCGGCTCGCCGCCGGCTTCCGCCGTTTCCTCGGCGAAGTGCCCACAGTGGACAGTCGCGCTGAGCTGCTGCTGCTCGACCACGAAACGACGGTCGACACCGTCCTGTTCGCCGGTCTGCCGCCCGATGCGCCGACGAAACTCGCCGACTGGGACACCGTCGCCGACGCGGCCGCGCGCGGCGTCTCGCGGGAGCGGGCTGCGCAGATCCGCGAGTTCCGCTCCCTGCCCCGGATCCTCGACGGTCTCGACGCACACGGGCTCGCGGAGATCGCCGACCCCGGCCTGACCTCACCGCAGCCGGGTGACCCGCCGGCGGTCGCCGAGGCGTGGCGGAGGTCGGCGCGCCACCGGTTGTCGGTGGCCGTCACCGCCGAGCTGGCCGCGGCCGGGCGCGCCCGCTGGCGGATGTCCTGGACAGGCCCGCCGGAACTGGTCGTGGAGGAGCAGGCGGCCGTGGCGAGCGCGCTGGACGCGGCGTGCGCCGAGATCCCCGACACCACCGCGTTGCGGGAGCTGCTGGCGGCGTCGGAAACGTCTTCGCCGCCGGGAACGATCTCCGGCACGATGAGCGCGACGCGTGGGCGTCGGCCTGGGGAGGTTCTGCCGGAATGAAGACATCACCGCGCGCGCTGGCCGCGATCGCGTTGCTCGCGGGGTTCCCACTGCTGGTCCTGCTGCTCGTGGCCGGGATCGTCATCGTCGAGGTCTACGCGCTGTTCCACTCGCCGATCTGGGCGCTGGCCTTCGGCATCATCGCCGTGCCGAGCCTGGGGGTGCTGCTGCGCACCGTGCTCGTCCTCGGCCGGGCGCCCCACGGGGAACCCGGCCTGCGCGTGACGCCCGAGGAGCAGCCCGAGCTGTGGCGCCTCGTGCGCGAGTTCGCGGCGGAAATCGGCACGCGGGCGCCCGACGAGATCTTCCTGACCGCCGACGCGAACGCCGGTGTGCTGGACAAACGCCGGCTCTTCCGGCCTTCGCGCCGGCAGCTGCTGCTCGGCGCCCTGTTGCTCAGCGCGTTCCGGCTCGATCAACTCCGCGCCGTGCTGGCACACGAGCTCACCCACTACGACCAGGAGCAGTGGCTCTCGGCCGCCTCCTACCGCTGGCACCGGTCATTGACCCGGACCGTGGCCGGACTGGACCACGCACGGGGCCTCGACTGGTTCGTCCGGCCGCTGCTGCAGAGCTACGCGAAGCTGTACCTCTCCCTTTCGGCGCGGGTCCGCCGCGACGCGGAGTTCGCCGCCGACCTCGGTTCCGTGCGCCTCGCCGGCACGTCGGCCGCGGTGAGCGCACTGCGTGAGGTGCAAGGGCTCGACGAGGCCTGGCACTTCTTCCTCAGGGCCTACGCCACCGAGGGCTGGGCCGCCGGGTACTTCCCGGCGCGGCTCGCCGAGGGGTACCGCGCGCTGCTGGCCGACGACTGGCGGCAGCGGGAGATCGCCGACGTGCGCAAGACACTGGCGAAGCGCAAGACCGGCCGTTTCGACCGCCATCCGGCCGTGCCCGAGCGCATCGCCGCGCTCGAAGCGGCTCCCGCCGTGCCGCCGCCGGCCGGCGGCGAAGGTCCCGCCTACGAAATCCTGCGTGACGCCGAGGAAACGCTCGACGCCGCGTTGCTCACCGGTCTGATCGACGAGGTCGGCACCAAAGAACGCACCGACTGGGACACCCTGGCCGACCTCGGCGCCCGCTACTCGGCGCTCGAAGCCGCACTGGGTGTGCTGGGCGGAAAAACGCTCGGTGACGCGCTCGACATGATCGACGCCGGTGAAGCCGGCCCGCTCGCTCGTCCCGGTACCGCCCCGCCGGCCGGCGCGGCGCCCGAGGTGCGCCGGGCGATCATCGGCGCCGCGATCCGGCCGCGGTTGTCCCGGGTGATCACGGCAGCGCTCGCCGACGCCGGCGTGGTGCGCTGGCGCGTGTCGTGGTCCGGACCGGCCGATCTCGTCGTCGGCGGACCGGGCAAGGAGGTCGTGTCGGCGGCACTCGACGCCGCTTGCGGCGCCGACCCGGACACCACGGCGTTGCGGGCGCTGCTCAAGGAAGCGGAGGTCCCGCTGGACTTCCGGCCGTCGCGCAGCACCGCCCTCAGCTGAAAACGCGACCGGCCGCCTTTCCCGGAACACGGGAAAGGCGGCCGGAACGGGAAATCAGCGGTTGCCCGCCACCAGCTCCGCGATCTGCACCGCGTTCAGCGCCGCCCCCTTGCGGAGGTTGTCCGCGGCCACGAACAGGGCCAGGCCGCGACCGTCGGGCACGCCCGGGTCGGTGCGGATGCGGCCGACGAAGCTCGGGTCCTTACCCGCGGCCTGCAGCGGCGTCGGGACGTCGGAGAGCTGCACGCCGGGCGCCCGCGAAAGCAGTTCCGTGGCGCGCTCCGGCGAGATCGGCGAGGCGAACTCGACGTTGATCGACAGCGCGTGGCCCGAGAACACCGGCACGCGCACGCACGTACCCGACACGAGCAGGTCCGGAATGCTGAGGATCTTGCGGCTTTCGTTGCGCAGCTTCTGTTCTTCGTCGGTCTCGAAGGTGCCGTCGTCGACGACCGAGCCGGCCATCGGCAGCACGTTGAACGCGATGGGCGCCACGTACTTGGCCGGGGCCGGGAACTCGACGGCGGAACCGTCGTGGGTCAGCGCGGCCGCGCGGGAGGCGACGGCGTTGACCTGGGCGGCCAGCTCGTCGACGCCGGCGAGGCCGCTGCCCGACACCGCCTGGTAGGTGCTCGTGATCAAGCGCAGCAGGCCGGCTCCGTCGTGCAGCGGCTTGAGCACCGGCATGGCCGCCATGGTGGTGCAGTTGGGGTTCGCGATGATCCCCTTGCGCGCCTCCTTGATGGCTTCCGGGTTCACCTCGCTCACGACCAGCGGCACGTCGGGATCGCGGCGGAAGGCCGACGAGTTGTCGATCACCGTCACGCCGGCGGCGGAGAATCGAGCCGCCTGCGCACGCGAAGTCGAGGCACCCGCGGAAAACAGCGCGACGTCCAAACCGGACGGATCCGCGATGGCGGCGTCCTCGACCGTGATTTCCTCGCCCCGCCAAGGCAGCTTGGTCCCGGCCGAGCGCGAAGACGCGAAGTAGCGCATCTCGTCCACCGGGAAGTTGCGCTCCTCCAGCAGCTTCCGCATCACAGCGCCGACCTGGCCGGTCGCCCCGACCACCCCGACGCGCAGCCCGTTCGCCATCAGCGACCACTCCCCGCGTAGACGACGGCTTCTTCATCGCCGCCGAGTTCGAACGCCTCGTGGATCGCGCGCACGGCCTCGTCGAGCTGCGCGTCGCGGATCAGCACCGAAATGCGGATCTCCGAGGTGTTGATGATCTCGATGTTCACGCCCGACTGCGCGAGCGCCTCGCAGAACGTCGCCGTGACACCGGGGTGCGAGCGCATCCCCGCGCCGACGAGCGAGACCTTGCCGACGTGGTCGTCGTAGAGCACGGTCTCGAACCCGATCTCGGCCTTGACCTTCTCGAGCTCCTGCACGGCCTTGGCGCCGTTGGCCTTCGACAGCGTGAACGTGATGTCCGTGCGCCCCGAAACGGTGCTCGACACGTTCTGCAGCACCATGTCGATGTCGATCTCCGCGTCGGCGATCACGCGGAAGATCCGTGCGGCCGCGCCGGTGTGGTCCGGCACGCCGGTGACCGTGATCTTGGCCTCCGAACGGTCGTGTGCCACACCGGTGATCAGCGCTTGTTCCACGGGGATCTCCTCGATTGACCCGGTCACGGTGGTGCCCGGTTTGTCGCTGTAGGAAGAGCGGACTCGGATCGGCACGCCGTAGCGGCGCGCGTACTCGACCGAACGCAGGTGCAGGATCTTCGAACCGCTCGCGGCGAGCTCCAGCATCTCCTCGTACGGGATCGTGTCGAGTTTCCGCGCGTCCGGCACGATCCGCGGGTCGGCGGAGTACACACCGTCCACATCGGAATAGATCTCGCACACATCGGCGCCCAGCGCCGCGGCGAGCGCGACGGCGGTGGTGTCGGAGCCGCCGCGGCCGAGCGTCGTGATGTCCTTGGTGTCCTGGGAAACGCCCTGGAACCCGGCCACGAGCGCGATGTAGCCCTGCTCCAGCGCTTCCGTGACGCGGCTCGGCGTGACGTCGATGATGCGCGCGTTGCCGTGCACCGACGTCGTGACGACCCCGGCCTGCGAACCGGTGAACGACCACGCCTCGGCGCCGTGCGCGGAAATCGCCATCGCGACCAGCGCGTTCGAGATGCGCTCACCGGCCGTGAGCAGCATGTCCATCTCCCGCTCCGGCGGCGCGGGGTTCACCTGCTGCGCCAGGTCGAGCAGCTCGTCGGTGGTGTCACCCATCGCCGAGCACACCACCACGACGTCGTTGCCCGCCTTCTTGGTGGCGACGATGCGTTCGGCGACGCGCTTGATCCGGTCGGCACTTTCCAGCGACGATCCGCCGTACTTCTGGACCACGAGGGCCACAGCCCGAACCTCCTTGACGGGCCGGGTCTGCTCCTGGTGGGCACCGAGGAGCCCCCGCGTCCCTTCACTTGGCGGGAACTCTACCGGGGCCGAGGGCCCTCGCCACTCAATCGAGTGGCGGCGCACACCGGACGAGGGTCTGCTGGAAGTAAATCTTCCTTAACACCACCGAAATGTTCGAAGCCCTTCCTCCGGAGTGATGGAGAGCACTCCTGCCGTACTACGGTTCGGGACGTGCGCAAACCCGCCGAGACGAGTGTCCCCGTGAGCAAGGCCGTCGCCGAGCGCTGGAGCCCCCGCGCCTTCGACGCGACGGCCGAGGTGTCCCCGCGTGAACTGACGACGCTGCTGGAGGCCGCGCGCTGGGCGCCGTCCTTCGGCAACACCCAGCCCGCGCGCTACGTCGTCGGCCGCCGCGGCGACCCGACGTTCGCCCGGATCCTGGCCGCGCTGAACTCGGGAAACCAGGCTTGGGCGTTCCGCGCGGGGGCGCTGCTCGTGGGCGTGGCGGTGACCACGAACGAGAAGGGCGAGGTCCCGTACGCGGAGTACGGCCTCGGCCTGGCGACCGAGAACCTGGTGCTGCAGGCGGTGGAGCTGGGCTTGATCGCCCACCAGATGGCGGGCTTCTCCGCCGACTCGGTCCGTTCGGCGTTCGCGCTGCCGGGCGACGCCGTGCCGCTCGTGGCCATCGCCGTCGGGCACCCCGCCGAGGCCGCCGTGCTGGAAGACGAGCGGCGGATCGAGCGGGAGCTCAAGCCGAGGCAGCGGATCCCGCTCGGGGAGTTCGCATTCACCGGTGAATGGGGCACGCCCGCGCTGACCGACTTGCCGGATTGATCCACCGCACGACTGATCGCATTCACTTCGCACCGCTAAGTAATGTCGTTCGGCCGGGGAACCGCTGGTCGGGGCACCGCATCGAAGCCGGCAACACACTGGGTGGACACGAGGAGAGAACGACCATGCGTAGTCGTGTGCTGGCAGTCCTGGGGGCCTCGGCGGCGGTGCTGGCCCTGGCCGGCTGTTCGAGTGAGATGAGTGGCACGCCTTCGGCCACCGGCGGCGCCCCCGCGCAGCAAAGCCAGGCCCCGAGCAGCAGCGCGCCCGAGACGAGCAGCTCCGCGCCTTCGACCGGCACGTCGTCAACGGTGAGCTTCACGCCGCAGGGCACCAAGCTGAAGCTGGGTGAGAAGGCGATCGTGCCGTTCAAGTCCGAGGGCAGGACGGGTGCGATCGGCGTCACGGTGACGGCGATCGACAAGGGCACCGAGGCGGACCTCGCGCCGCTGCAGCTGGGCGACCGGGCGAAGGGCATGACGCCGTTCTACGTGCGCGTCACCGTCTCGAACGAGAGCGGCACCGACTTCTCCTACACGTCGCTGGGCCTGATGAACGGCATCTTCCCCGACGGCGACCAGGCGCAGGGCGTGTCGGTGATCGGCACGTTCGACAAGTGCGACAGCGGCGACGCGGGCAAGGCCTTCACCACGAAGGGAGCCACGTTCCAGAGCTGCGACATCTCGGTCGCGCCGGCCGGCGGGGCGGTGACCGGCGCGTCGTACAACGAGGCCGACTACAAGGACCAGGCGCCGAACACCGACTACGGCACCGACCCGATCACCTGGCAGTCCTGAAGCCGGACAGTGCGGGCCGTCCGCGTGCGGGACGGTCCGCACTCAAGAAATGCCGCCGCCGATGCGCCGGAGGATCTTCGCGACGATCCCGGACACCACGAGCCAGAAGATCGCCGCGATGCCGTAGTTGACCAGCACCCTGAGTTTCGCGTCACTCGGGGTGAAGAGGTCCTTGAAGCCGATGGACAGGCCGTCGGCCCAGCTTCGGACGAACGAGACGATTCCGTTGTCCGGATTGGCCTCCCCGACCACGAAGATCACGTGCAGCACGAGGATCGCGGCGAAGATCAGCCCGACCCAGCGCACCAGCGTGGCCAAGAAGGAAAACGCCTGCTCACGGGTGCGCCGCCAGTCGATCTCGGCGCGCTTCGGCCGCGACTCGGTTTCCGCGTCGGATGCCTGTTCGGCGTGCTCGCCCATGCCCGGCAGTCTGGCACGTCACACTGTCAGCCGCTACCCGCTGGTAACACCCGGTGGACACCGGACGTAACAGTTCGATCGCGGAGGTGACTTCACAACCGTGGCGGTCCGTGGTTAAGGTGGCTGGGTGGCGCGTGCTCTCCTGCTTCGCTGCCGCGACGGGGCCTGACCAGACCGGCTCCTCGTCGCGGGGCTTTGTGGTGCCGGTCGTAAGCACCCACCTCGTCAGGAGACGTCTCTACCCATGAGCACGACCGACCCCCGCACGAACACTTCCCGCGTTCGCACGCCCTCGCGCCCGGCGCCCGAGGGGCAGCCGAAGTGGAACCCCCAGCGCAACACCTCGATGCCGGTCCACCGCTACAAGCCGTGGTACGAGCTGATCGAGAACATCGACCTGCCCGACCGCACCTGGCCGAACAAGCGCATCGAGCGCGCGCCGCTGTGGTGCGCGGTGGACCTGCGTGACGGCAACCAGGCCCTGATCGACCCGATGTCGCCGGCGCGCAAGCGCAAGTTCTTCGACCTGCTGGTGCGCATGGGTTACAAGGAGATCGAGGTCGGTTTCCCGGCGGCTTCGCAGACGGACTTCGACTTCGTCCGCGAGATCATCGACGAGGGCGCGATCCCCGACGACGTGAGCATCCAGGTGCTCACGCAGTGCCGTCCCGAGCTGATCGAGCGCACGTTCAAGTCGCTCGAAGGCGCACCGCGCGCGATCGTGCACATCTACAACTCGACGTCGATCCTGCAGCGGCGTGTGGTGTTCCGCGAGGAGCGCGAGGGCATCAAGAAGATCGCGACGCAGGGCGCGGAAATGGTCCTGGAGCTGGCCGCGAAGCAGCCGGACACCGACTTCCGCTTCCAGTACTCGCCCGAGTCCTACACCGGCACCGAGCTGTCGTACGCGCTCGAGGTGTGCAACGCCGTGACCGAGATCTGGCAGCCGACGCCGGAGAAGCCGGTGATCCTGAACCTGCCGGCCACCGTCGAGATGGCGACGCCGAACGTCTACGCCGACTCGATCGAGTGGATGAGCCGCAACCTGGCCCGCCGGGACTCGGTGATCCTGTCGCTGCACCCGCACAACGACCGCGGCACCGGCATCGCCGCGGCCGAGCTGGGGTACCAGGCCGGCGCCGACCGCATCGAGGGCTGTCTGTTCGGCAACGGCGAGCGCACCGGCAACGTCGACCTCGTCGCGCTGGGCATGAACCTGTTCAGCCAGGGTGTGGACCCGCAGATCGACTTCTCCGACATCGACGAGATCAAGCGCACCGTCGAGTACTGCAACCAGCTGCCCGTGGCCGAGCGCACGCCGTGGGGCGGCGACCTGGTGTTCACCGCGTTCTCCGGCAGCCACCAGGACGCGATCAACAAGGGTCTCGACGCGCTGAAGGACGCCGCCGACAAGGCGGGCGTGCCGGTCGAGGACTACCCGTGGGAGGTCCCGTACCTGCCGATCGACCCGAAGGACGTCGGCCGCACGTACGAGGCCGTGATCCGCGTGAACTCGCAGTCGGGCAAGGGCGGCGTGGCCTACATCATGAAGGCCGAGCACCAGCTCGACCTGCCGCGCCGGCTGCAGATCGAGTTCTCGAAGGTGGTCCAGGCCTACACCGACACCGAGGGCGGCGAGGTCGACCCGGCGACGATGTGGAACGCGTTCTCGAAGGAGTACCTCGAGCCGCGCACCCCGCTGGAGCTGGTGCGCCAGCGCGTGACCGACAACGGCGGCGGCGAGTACGACATCGAAGCCACAGTGACCGTCGAAGGCGACGAGCACGACATCACCGGCCGCGGCAACGGCCCCATCGCAGCCTTCTTCGACGCCCTGTCCACCGTCGGCTTCGACCTGCGGCTCCTGGACTACAGCGAACACACCCTGACCCCGGGCGACGACTCGCGCGCGGCGTCGTACATCGAGTGCGCGATCTCCGACCGCGTGTTCTGGGGTGTGGGCATCGACCCGTCGATCGTCACGTCGTCGCTGCGCGCCGTGGTGAGCGCGGTCAACCGCGCCAACCGCTGATGTCGTTGGGATGAAAGCGGAGAGGCTGGTCGCGCTGCTGTTCACCCTGCAGCGCCGCCGCAGCGCGACCGCCTCTTCGCTGGCCGCCGAGCTGGGCGTATCGGAACGCACGATGCACCGGGACCTCGCGGCCCTGCGCGACGCGGGCGTTCCACTGTGGACGGAGCCGGGACGCCACGGTGGCGTGCGGCTGGTCGAGGGCTGGAAGGCCGGGCTCGAGGGGCTGACGGCGCGGGAAGCCGTGGCGTTGTTCGCGTTAGGGGCGCCGGAAGCGCTGGCGGGCCTCGGTCTCGACACGGCCGGCAGCGCCGCGCGCGCGAAGGTGTCGGCCGGCATGCCTTCGCAACTGCGCGACCACGCGACGCTGGTGGCCGGCCGGTTCCACCTCGATGCACCTGGGTGGTTCGGGGCCGCTGACCAGCCTCCTGCGCTGGCTTCGGTCTCCCGCGCGGTCTGGGCCCAGCGCCGGCTCGCGATTTCCTACCGGCGCAAGGACGGGACGGTCGCTTTCCGTGAGCTGGAGCCGCTCGGGCTCGTGCTGAAGGCGGGCGTGTGGTACCTCGTCGCCGGGGTGGGCGGTGGTTATCGCACCTATCGGGTGTCCCGGATCGAGCAGGCTGAGGAGCTTGCGTCATTCTCGCGTCCGGCTGACTTCGACCTGCCGGCTTGGTGGCGCACGTCGTCGGCGACGTTCGAGCAGGTGGCGCGCCCGTTGCGGGTCCGGGTGCGGCTGAGTCCTGTCGCTGTTCGGGGCCTGCGGCGAGTTTTCGGTGGTGAGCACCTGGCGGACACGGTGGTGTCGTCGGGCGAGCCGGAGGCGGACGGGTGGGTGTCGGCGGATCTCGCGCTGGAAGGTGAGGAGATCGGGTTGGGGCAGCTGGTGGCGTTGAGTCCGGGGGTGGAGGTTGTTGAGCCTCTGGATTTGCGTGCGGCATTGGCGGGGATCGGTGCTGAGATGGCTGCGCGAAACGCTCAGCGGTAGGCGGCCCTGGCAGCAGCAATCCCGTCTGGCAGCAACCCCGTCTGGCAGCAACCCCGTCTGGCAGCAACCCCGTCTGGCAGCAACCCCGTCTGGCAGCAACCCCCGCCCTTCCAAAGGGAGCGTGCCCATGTCCATTCTATCGGCCACCCCCGACAATCTATCGGCCACCCCCGACAAAACCCCGCGACAAAGCCGCCGAGGCCGAAGTTGTCCACAACTCCGCGTGCCTGTGGACAACTCCGGCCAAATCAGCGCTCAGCGATAACCCGTGGTATCAGCCGGTTTTCCGACGTCCACCACCTCCTCCAGGTACCGCCACGCATCCGGCCGACTGCCGTCCACGTCGTCCACCGCGTAGGCCTGTGCGAGTTGTCCGCTGCTCACCGTCTGGCCGCTCCAGCGTGAGCGGTCCGGATCCGCCGCCAACGCCACGATCGTGCGGCCGCAGAACGTCGGCGATTCCGAGATCTCGAAGTGCGGCACCCGTGCACAAGCATCGCGCCAGTTGGACTCCGCGACGCCGTAGATCTCCAGCATCGCCTCGGACCGCAGGTACCCAGGGGTGAAGGCGACGGCCGTGGCACCGAAGGGAGCCAGCTCAGCAGCCTCCCCGATCGCCAGGGGATGGGCGGCGGCCTTGGCCAGGTAGAACGGCAGCGAAGTGCCTTCGCGGTACTTAGCGTTGTACGAAGCGGTGCCGTCGGTCAGCTCCACCACCAAGCCGCCCGGTTGGCGGATGAGCAGCGGCAGCAGGAAGTGGCTCGTGATCAGGTGCGCGTCGATCCCCAGGCGGATCATGCGCAGGCTCGCCTCCAGCGAGTGCTCCCACACCGGCTTGCCCCACTCCAGGTGGCGGTCGCCGCCCCAGAGGCCGTCGACGAGGATGTCGAGGCGCTCGAGCCGGGCGGCCAGCGCGGCGACCTCGGCGGGCACCAGGTGGTCCACGCGCATGGCCTCGCCGCGGCCGCCCGCCTGTTCCACCAGCGAAACGGTCTCCTCGATCGTCTCCGGACGGTCCACTTCGGACCGTCCCGCGCGCGTCGAGCGGCCGGTGACGTAGACGAACGCGCCCGCACGCCCCAGTTCCACGGCGATCGCGCGGCTCGCCCCGCGCGTGCCGCCCGCGACGAGGGCGACTCTTCCCGAAAGGTTCATGCCGATGACCTTGGCGGGCAACCATGACAGCTGCTGTCATGGTTCGCGGAAGCTGTGTACGGCCTGTGGCTTGCTGTGAGTACACGGTGAACGGGACTCATCCGCCCGCGCACGGCGGTTAATGGAGAAATGGACGCAACGACAGCAGGGCTCGTCGTGCTGTTCGTCGTCTCGCTGGTGCCCCTGCTGCCCACCGAGGTGACGATCCTCGGCATGGGCATCGCGGCGGCGCAGGGCGGGACGTCGCTGGCCGTGGTGATCACGGTCGCCACCGCCGGCTGCCTCCTGTCCGACCAGGTCTTGTACGCCCTGGGCCGCTTCGGCGGCGCGCGCGTGCTGGAGCGCCTCGGCCGCCGACGCAA
The DNA here is from genome assembly GCF_053602515.1 of Amycolatopsis sp. NPDC004368. Taxonomy (NCBI): domain Bacteria; kingdom Bacillati; phylum Actinomycetota; class Actinomycetes; order Pseudonocardiales; family Pseudonocardiaceae; genus Amycolatopsis; species Amycolatopsis sp. NPDC004368. Next base: position 17,831 of record NZ_JBSGDT010000032.1, read on the forward strand.
GATGGCGGCCGGCCTGGCCTGGCTCGACGGTCGCCTGCAGCGCCACCCGCGGCCCATCCTGGTCCTCGCCCGCTGGCTCCCCTCGGGCGGCACGGTCGGTTCGCTGCTCGCCGGTTCCCTGCGCTGGCCGATGGGGGAGTTCTTCCCGGCATCGGCGATCGGCGGCGCGCTGTGGGTGTCATACGTCGCCTTCCTCGGCTACGCGGGCGGCGAACTGATCGACGAACCGCTGGTCAGCATGCTGCTCTCCTTCGGCGTCGCAACACTGCTGGGCGTGGCGATCACCTTCGGCGTCCGCCGCGGCGCACGCAGCCGGAGCTGACTCCGCAGGTCGACAACGCTGCTTTCGTTCGGCGCCGCCGCCACCACCAGCCCGGCCCGGCTACGAGCACCTGCTTCACCGCAAGGATCACGACACACGCTGCACCCGCCGCGCTCTCACCGCCGACCCGCCGGTCACCGGCGCCGCAACACTGCTCGTCGTGGCGATCACCTTCGTCGTCCGCAGCAGCAGCCGACGCCGCAGGTCGACAACGCTGCATCCGTTCAACGCCGCCGCCACCACCAGCCCGGCCCGGCTACGAGCACCTGCTTCACCGCAAGGATCACGACACACGCTGCACCCGCCGCGCTCTCACCGCCGACCCGCCGGTCACCGGCGCCGCAACGCCGCGGGCCGCTGATCGGCAGCGCTGCTTTCGTTCGGCGCCGCCGCAGCCGCCACGACCAGCATGGCTCGGCTACGAGCACTTGCCCTGTTGCGACGACCGCGACACGCGCTGCACCGGCTCCGCTCTCACCGCCGACCCGCCGACCCGCCGACCCGCCGGCCACCGGCGCAGCGACGCTGCTGGCCGCTGATCGGCAGCGCTGCTGCCGTTCAACGCCGCCGCCCACGACCAGCTTGGCTCGGCTGCGAGCACCCACCTCGCTGCAAGGACCGCGACACGCCCCGCACCCGCAGCTCAGCAGCGCTCGCGCCGAAGCCGAACCGCCGCACCAACGAGACCGAAGCTTCCCCGGGGTGACGGGACCACGCAGACTCAACGCGAGCCTCAACCGGCCTCACGCTCGCCTGCCTCGCCGACAGGACCACGACGAGCGCCGTGCAAGCGGAGGCCTCCCCGACAACCCTCTGACCAGCACCTGCTCGCCACCAACACCAAGCGCGAACGCTAACCCGCCCGATCCGTCAACACCGCCACCTCCGCTCGCAGCTCCGCGATCACCGTCGCCACCGCCGGGCGGGACAACGCACCGCGCCGGCACACCACCTCCACCAGGCGCGCGGCCCGGATGCCGGCCAGTGGGCGCCCGACCAGGCCGCTGCCGCGGCGGGTGTCCATGGTGTGGCGGGGCAGGAGGGCGATGCCGTGGCCCGCGGCGACGAGGCGTTCGGTGATGCGGAAGTCGTTGATGCGCTGGACGATCTGCGGCCGCATCCCCGTGCGGACGGTGAGCGAGCGCAGCACGTCGTCGACGGGGAAGCCGTGGTCGACGGAGATCCAGCGTTCGTCGGCGAGGTCGGCGAGGTCCACGCGGCGCCGGCGGGCCAGGGGGTGGCCGGCGGGCAGGGCGACGTCGAGGGGCTCGCGCAGCAGGGGTACGACCTCGAGCCGATCGGACGAGAACTCGCCGGCGTGCTCGTCGCGGTGGGTCACGACGACGTCGTAGTCCGCGACCAGGCCGGGCACGTCGGAAGGCGTCATGTCGACATCGCGGACGTCCACCTCGAGGCCGTCGTACGCGGCGACGCGGGTGAGCAAGCCGGGCAGCAGCATCAGGCCCGCCGACTGGAAGATCGCGATGCGGACGCGGCCGCGCGGGGCGCTGCGGTACGTGTCGAGCTCGGATTCCGCGCGGTCCAGTGCGGCGAGCACCTCGTCGGCGCGGGCGACGAGCGCGCGGCCGGCGTCGGTGAGCCGCAGGCCGCGGCCGTCGGGCTCGGTGAGGGGCAGACCGACCTCCGACTGGAGGGCGCGCAGCTGCTGGGACACCGCTGAAGGGGTGCAGTGCAGGGCCCTGGCCGCGGCCGTGACGCTGCCGCGGTCCGCGAACTCCCGCAAGGTCCGGAGTCTGCCGAGGTCCACGATATGCAGTTTATGTGAAGCCGCACTAAACAGTCAGTGCAATTATTCTCGCTGGTCCTTCACGATTTCGATCTGCACAGTGGAGGTCATGCCCGCACGTGACCGTCTCCTCGCCGTGCTCGTCGCCGTGTTGTGGGGGTGCAACTTCCTCGCCATCCACGCCGCACTGGGCCACTTCCCGCCGATGTTCGCCGGTGCGCTGCGGTTCGCGCTCATCGCGATCCCGACGATCCTGTTCGTGCCGTGGCCGAAGGTGAAGCTGCGTTACCTGCTGGGCTACGGTCTCGGGTTCGGCACCGGCCAGTTCGCGTTCCTGTTCGTGGCCATGGACATCGGCATGCCGACGGGGCTGGCGTCGCTGGTGCTGCAGGCGTCCGCGCCGTTCACGGTCCTGCTCGGCGCCGTGCTGCTGCGCGAACGCGTGTCCGGGCGGCAGCTCGCCGGCATCCTGCTGGCCGTGGCCGGCATGACGGCCATCGCCTGGCAGCAATCGGCCCACGCCGCGCTGCTGCCGGTGATCCTGACCTTGCTCGGTGCGCTGAGCTGGGCGTTCGGCAACCTGGCGATGCGCCGCGCGACGCCCGACAACCCGGTGCACTTCATGCTGTGGATGTCCGTGGTGCCGCCACTGCCGATGCTCGCGTTGTCGGCCATCTTCGAAGGCCCGACGGCCGGCTGGCACTCTCTCACCACGCTCGGCTCCACCGAAGGCCTGGTCGCCGTCGCGGGCATGGCCTACGTCGTCATCTTCGGCACGGTCGTCGGCAGCGGGATCTGGACCACTCTGATGAAGCACCACCCGGCCGGTGTCGTCGCGCCGTTCTCGCTGCTCGTGCCGGTGGTTGGGCTCACCGCGTCGTACTTCGTGCTCGACGAGGTGCCCACGGTACTCGAGATCGTCGCCGCGGTCGTGGTCATCGGCGGGGTGCTGCTGGGTTCGCTCAGGCGCAAACCCACCCTGACGCCCGACGAGGAACTGCTGCCGGCCTAAGCGACCCGACCGGGCGGCGCCAGCCGGTCGTCGAGCTGGCTCCACGCCGCGAGGGCCACCAGGCCGGCCAGACCGAACACGGCGGGCAGCCCGATCCCGGCCGCCGCCGCCCCGGCCAGGGGTGACGCCGCGGTCTGCCCCACACCGAGGCCGACGAACGACCAGGTGACGCCCCGGGCCGGGCTCCCGGGAAGCAGGCGGTCGGCCCAGAGGATGCACAGCCCGGTCAGCGCCATGTACGTGGAGCCGAACAGCGCACTCGAGACCAGCGCCCCGGGCACTGGGAGGTCCGGCAGCGCGAGCAACGCGATCCCGGCCGCCGCGAGCGTCCAGGTGCCGAGGTTCGCGGCGCGCAGCCCGAAGCGTTCGGCGGCGTGGCCGGCCAGTCCGCCGATCAGTCCGGCCACGCCGATCGTGAACCAGCACCAGGTCACCGCGGCCCCGCTGAGGCCCGCCGCGGTGAGGCGGGAGCTGGAAAACGTCCAGTACGGCGCACTCGTCATCCCGATCAGCACCGAGTTGGCCACGAGGGGGCCCAGCCCACGAACGGCACCCGAGGGCACCGGACTCTCGGCACGCGGCAAGGTCCGCCACGCGAGCAGCGTCATCACCACGGCGAGCCCGGCGAACGCCGCCCAGATCAGTGGCCAGCCGAGCGCCAGCAGCGGGGTGAAGGCCGACGCCGCCAGCCCGAGGCCGGTGCCGGTGTTCGCCCAGGTCTGCGCGCGGACCCTGCGGCGCACGCCGACCGTTTCCCCGATCAGCTGCGCGACGCCGGGCGAGACCAGGCCCGCACTGGCGCCCGCGATCACGATCCCGGCGCCGAACAGGACCACGTTCGCCGCGGCGGCCATGAGCCCGAGCCCCACCGCGGCCGACGCCGCGGCCAGCACGACGGTGCCGCGCGGCGACCTCGAGGCCGTCCACAGGGTCACCAGTAGCCCGGCGCCATAGCCCGCGGTGGACAGGCCGCCGAGCACGCCGACACCGACCGTCGTGAGCCCGAACGTCTCGCCGAACCGCGGCACGAACAGCCCGTAGGCATACCGCGCGAACCCGTAGCAGAGGGCGATCACGCCCGCGCCGATCGCGGCGGTGGACACCCAGCGCCCGGTCGTCTCCTCGCTGATCCGCACCATTGCCGACACTAAACAGACAGGTCTGTCTGGTGTCAACCGATGCTAGGCTGTGCCCTGCTCAGCGCAGAGACAGAACAGTCTGGAGAAGCAGTGGTTCGGACCCGGCCCGGCGACGCCGCAGCCAAGGTGCTCGAGGCCGCGTCGGCGTTGTTCTACCGCGAAGGCATTCACGCCGTCGGCGTCGACACCGTGGTGGCCGAAGCGGGTGTCACGAAGGCGGCCCTCTACGGCAACTTCGGCTCGAAGAGCCGCCTCGTCGTCGCCTACCTGCGAGAACGGGACCGGCGGTGGCAGGAGGAGATCGACCGGATCACCGCCGCGCACATCGATCCGGTGGCGCGGGTGCTGGCCGTGTTCGACGCCTACGAAGCCTGGTTCTCACGCGACAGCTACCGCGGCTGCGGCTTCCTCAACGCCACTTCGGAGTTCCCCGATCCGGCCGACCCGGTGCGCGAGGTCGTGCGCCACCACAAGACCGCGTTGCACGGCTACCTGCTGAACCAGCTCCGGCACAGCCGGCCGAAGCGGGCGGAAACCCTGGCCGACGAGCTGATGCTCCTGCTGGAGGGCGCCGCGGTCACGTCGGTGGTCACCCAGGGCGCCGAGCCGTTCCGCACGGCGAAGCGGCTCGCGGCCACGTTGACCGCGCCGGAAACGCCTTAGGCGACCGCGTCGTCCTTCTGCTCGGCCGCGTCCGGGTGGTTGCGCGACATGCGCTTCTTCAGCACCAGCGTCACGATCACGCCGATGACCAGCGCGGCGCCGAGGCCCGCCCACTGGAAGCCCTTGAGCCACTTGTCCGCGACCACACCCAGGTAGTAGATCAACGCGGTGGTGCCACCGGCCCAGACGATGCCACCCAGGGCGTTCGCGACGAGGAAGCGCGGGTAGTGCATGTTGAGCGAGCCCGCCAGTGGCCCGGCGAGGATGCGCAGCACCGCGACGAAGCGGCCGAAGAAAACGGCCCACATGCCGCGTTTGTGGAACATCCGTTCCGCGTTGGCTATGTGCGCCGGCCCGAAGTGCTTGGGGAACTTCCTGCCCGCCCAGTCGAAGAGGCGTTTACCGCCCTTGCGCCCGATGAGGTAGCCGATGCTGTCGCCGATGATGGCGCCGGCGCTGGCGAGGATGCCGATCCACAGCGGGCTGAGGCCACCGTGCGACGAAGCCAGCAGAGCCGCACTCACGAGCACGATCTCACCGGGCAGAGGGATCCCGAGGCTCTCGATCATCACGACGAAACCCACGAGGAGATAGACCGACAGCGGAGGAATCGCCTCCAGCACGTGGTCGATGTTCACTACGCCTACCCCCCGTGGCTTGCCGGTTTCGTCTGCCCCAGCAGCGTACCGGGGCCCTGGTGCGCGGGCGTCACCCTTCAGTCGGGGGTGGGGTCCGACTTGAGTCAGGGTCGATCGGACGCAGCACGCAGTTCGAGGTGCCGGCGCTCCGGCAAGCTCAGCGTGTGCCGGGCCGCCGCCGCGTAGTACTCGCGCGCCCCGGAGCGGTCCCCCGCCAGCTCCAGCAGGTGCGCCCGTACGACGTCCACGCGGTAGTGGTCCGGCTGCTCGGCGGCGTCGAGCTCGGCCAGCGCGACGGCCGGGCCCTCGACCATGGCGAGCGCCACGAGCCGGTTGAGCGTGACCATCGGGCCGGGCGCCACCTGGCGCAGCAGGTCGTAGAGCAGCAGGATCTGCGGCCAGTCGGTGTCCTCCGCCGTGGCTGCCTCGTCGTGGACGGCGGCGATCGCGGCCTGCAGCTGGTAGGGGCCGACGGGCGCGGTCGTCAGCGCGTGGGTGATCAGCGCCGTGCCCTCGGCGATGGCGCCGGCGTCCCAGCGCGAGCGGTCCTGCTCCGCGAGCGGGACCATCGTGCCGTGCGGCCCCAGCCGCGCGGCCCGGCGCGCGCTGGTGAGCAGCATCAACGCGAGCAGGCCCGTGACCTCGCCGTCGTCGGGCAGCTCGGCGTGCAGCTGCCGGGTGAGCCGGATGGCCTCGGCGGTGAGCTCCACCCGGTCGACGGCCGAACCCTCGCTGGCCGTGTGCCCCTCCGTGAACACGAGGTAGAGCACCTGCCGCACCGCGGCGACGCGAGCGGGCCGTTCGTCCGCCGGCGGCAGGCTGAACGAGGTGCCCTTCACCTTCTGCTTCGCCCGGCTGATTCGCTGGCCGATCGTCGATTCCGGCACGAGGAACGCCCGCGCGATCTCGGCCGTCGTCAGGCCGCCGACGGCCCGCAACGTCAGCGCCACCTGCGAAGGCCGCGTCAACGCTGGGTGGCAGCACAGCAGCAGCAACGTGAGTGTGTCGTCCACCGCGGGCGCCGGGTCCGGCTCGGGTGACGAGAGCGCGAACACCGCCTCCTCACGCCGCTGACGTGCGGCTTCACTGCGGAACAGCTCGATCCGCCGGCGCGACGCCGTGGTGATCAGCCACCCCTTCGGGTTGTCCGGCACGCCGTCGCGCGGCCACTGCACGGCGGCGGCGAGCAGGGCCTCCTGCACGGCGTCCTCACACGTGTCGAACCCGCCGTAGCGGCGCACGAGCGCGGTGAGGACCTGCGGTGCCAGCTCGCGCAGGAGACCCTCGTTCACAGCTCGAAGTCCACGTCACCGGTCAGACCCATCACGGGCCGGACCTCGATCGTCGCGTACGGCGCCTCCGGGATCCGCGCGGCGATCTCCAGGGCGCGTCCCTCGCTGTCGCATTCCAGCAAGTAGATGCCCGCGAGCTGCTCCTTGATCTCCGCGAACGGCCCGTCGGTGGTGCTGACCTCGTCGTCGCGCACGATCACCTGCTTCGTGAGCTCGGGCGCGGCCAGCCGTTCGGACAGGATCCGCTCGCCGGAGTCGTCCAGCGAAGCGTTGAACTCGACGTACGCGCGCAGGCCCGCGGCCTTCTGCTCGTCGCTCATCCCCGCCCAGGCCGAACGCGACGCCGGGTTGCCGTAGATCAGGACCAGGTACTTCATCGGGTGCCTCCTCGAAATCGTCGTCACCCTGGATGTCGAAGCCGTGCCGGCGGTTTCGACGTCCCCTGCGAAACCCGACGAACTCAAGGAGAGCACAGAATGTCCGAGAACGAGATTCGCGACCTGCTGGCCGAGCGCACCGCCGCGATGTTCGCCAAAAACCCCGAGCGCCTGGTCGCCCGTTACGCCGACGGAGCCGTGAAGTTCGACCTCGCGCCGCCGCTGCGCAACACCGGCGCGTCGGCGGAGTTCCTCACGACGTGGTTCGGCGGCTTCACCAGCCCGGTGACGTATGAATACACCCAGGTCGAGGTGACCGAATCCGGCGACCTGGCGTTCACGACGGCGCTGGCGAAGATGTCGGCCGTGCCGGTGGGGATGAGCGAACCGTTCACGCTGTGGTTCCGCTCGACGCTGTGCTTCCGCCGCATCGACGGAGCGTGGCGGATCGTGCACGAGCACAACTCCACGCCGTTCTACATGGACGGCGGGTTCCGCGCCGCGATCGACCTGCAGCCGTGACTCTCGCCCGACAAAAAGCGATCGGCGGCGAGTCCACACGGGACGCGCCGCCGATCGTTCGCCTCACAGGATCTCGGTCACCGAGCCGATGTCCGGCGCGACGTCCGGGTTCAGCATCCCGGTGAGCTCCACCAGCTCCGGCTCCACGTCGTGCGGCTGGATGCGGCCGTCGCGGATGTCCTCGGCGTAGTGGCAGGCCACGCGGTGCCCCTCGCCGATCTCCCGAAGCTGCGGGCGGTCGGTGTCGCACAGGCTCGCCTGCCGCCACGGGCAGCGCGTGTGGAAGCGGCAGCCCGACGGCGGGTTTGCCGGCGAAGGCAGGTCGCCCGCCAGCAGGATCTGCTCGCGGGTGTCCTCCACGACCGGGTCGGGCACGGGAATGGCCGAGAGCAGCGCCCGGGTGTAGGGGTGCAGCGGGTTCTCGTACAGCTCCGCCGACGTCGTCTCCTCGACCAGCGCGCCCAGGTACATCACGCCGATGCGGTCGGAGATGTGCCGCACGACGGCGAGGTCGTGGGCGATCACCACGTAGGTGAGTCCCAGCTCGTTCTGCAGGTCCTCCAGCAGGTTCACGACCTGGGCCTGCACCGACACGTCGAGCGCCGACACCGGTTCGTCGGCCACGATCAGGTCCGGCTCCACGGCCAGCGCCCGCGCGATGCCGATGCGCTGGCGCTGCCCGCCCGAGAACTCGTGCGGGTACTTCCGCAGCGCCGTCTCCGGCAGGCCGACCGCGCCCAGCAGCTCACGCAGCCGCTGGTCGGTGGCCGCCTTGTCCTTCGCCAGGCCGTGGGCTTTCATGCCTTCCAGCAGGATCGACTCGACCGGCTGCCGGGGGTCCAAGCTGGACATGGGGTCCTGGAAGATCATCTGCATGCGGCGGCGGGCCTTGCGCAGCTTCTCGCCCTTGAGGTGGGCCACGTCGGTGCCGTCGAACACGACCTTGCCGGCCGTCGGTTCGTTGAGCCGCAGGATCGCGCGGCCCAGCGTCGACTTGCCGCAGCCGGACTCGCCGACCAGACCGTAGGTCTCGCCGCGGCGGATCGACAGGTCGACACCGTCCACGGCGTACACGTGCCCCACCGTGCGGTCGACCACGACACCGCGCTTGATCGGGAAGTGCACCTTGAGGTCGGTGACCTCGAGCAGCACGTCCGATTCGGTGTCCGGCTGGGTGAACACCTCGGTCGCCTCGGTCGTCATCGGGTCCCTCCTGCGGTGGCCACGGCGGGCTTCACCGGGTTGTGGCAGCGCAGCAGGCCGTCGCGCTCGGGCACGAGCTGCGGCGAGCGCTCCTCGCACACCTGCAACGCGTTGGGGCAGCGCGGCGCGAACGCGCACCCGCCTTCCCACGGGATGTTGTCGGCCACGGAGCCGCGGATCGGCACGAGCTTCTCGCCCCGGCCCTCGTCGAGGCGCGGGATCGAGGCCAGCAGCCCGTGGGTGTACGGGTGCCGCGGCTCGGCGAACAGCGCGTGGCGCTCGTTGCGCTCCACGATCTTGCCGCCGTAGAGCACGTTGACCTCGTCGCAGAGGCCGGCGACGACACCGAGGTCGTGCGTGATCATGATCAGCGCGGTGCCGGTGTCCTGCACGAGCTCCCGCAGCAGCGCGAGGATCTGCGCCTGGATCGTCACGTCGAGCGCGGTCGTCGGCTCGTCGGCGATGAGCAGCCGCGGCCGGCACGCGAGCGCGATCGCGATGAGCGCGCGCTGGCGCATCCCGCCCGAAAGCTGGTGCGGGTACTCGGAAAGGCGCCGCGTCGGGTCCGGGATGCCAACCTTGTCGAGCAGGTCCGCGGCCTCGACCTTGGCCTTGCTGCGCGACATCCCGCGGTGGCGTTCGAGCACCTCGGTGATCTGCAGCCCGATCGGGATCACGGGGTTGAGCGAGGACAGCGGATCCTGGAACACCATGCCCAGGTCGCGGCCACGCCGGTCGCGCATCTCGCGATCGGAGATCTTCAGCAGGTCGGTGCCCTCGAACGACACCGAACCGCTGACCTTGTTGCCGCGCTTGGCCAGCAGCCGCATGATCGCCAGCGACGTCACGGACTTGCCGCAGCCGGACTCGCCCACGAGCCCGACGGTCTGGCCGGGTTCGACGTCGAAGCTGACGCCGTCGACGGCGGTGAACGGCTTCTCACCGCGGCGCTGGAACACGACCGAGAGGTCGCGGACTTCGAGGAGTGCCATGGTCTTACCGCCGGTTCTTCGGGTCGAGGGCTTCACGCAGTGACTCGCCGAGCAGCGTGAACCCGAGCGCCACCACGATGATCGCGATGGCCGGGTAGTACGCGAGTTCCGGGCGGATGTCGAGGAACTGGCGCGAGGCGTTGCCCAGCATCAGCCCCCACTCCGCGCGCGTCGGGTCCGGGTCGCCCAGGCCGAGGAACGACAGCGCCGCGGCCTCGAGGATCGCGGTGGCCAGCGTGAGCGTGGCCTGCACGATGACCGGGCCCAGCGAGTTGGGCAGCATGTGGCGGAAGACGATCGTGCCGCGTTTGACGCCGAGTGACGTCGCGGCCAGCACGTGGTCGGCTTCCCGTTGCGCCAGCATGGAACCCCGCAGCAGCCGCGCGAAGATCGGCACACCGATGATCGACACGGCCAGGATCACCGTCCACTGGCTCGGCTTCGCGAACAGCGCCGCGATCGAGATCGCCAGCAGCAGCGAGGGGAACGACAGCAGCACGTCGACCAGTCGCATGAGGACGGTGTCGACCCAGCCGCCGAACGCACCGGCGAGCCCACCGATGATCACCCCGATCAGCACGCCGATCACGGTCGCGAGCACACCGACGATCAACGTCTGCTGCGCTCCGACGATGAGCCGGGACAGGAAGTCGCGGCCGAAGTCGTCGACGCCGAGCGGGAAGCCCGGGCTCGGGCCGGGGATGATGCCCTTGCCCAGCTCCACCTGGCTCTGCAGGTAGCGGATCTGCGGGTCCTTCGGCGCGATCAGCGGTGCGAAGATGGCCAGCAGCAGGAACAGCAGCGTGATCACGCCACCGGTGATGGCGACGGGGCTGCGCACCATGCGCCGCAGGGCCTCGGCCCCGAGGCTGCGGCCGCTCGCCGAAGCCTTCGCCAGCTTGTCGATCGGTTCTTTTTTCTTGGCCAGCAAAGTGTTCATCGCACACGCACCCTCGGGTCGATGATCCCGTACGAGATGTCGACCAGCATGTTCACCAGCACGTACACCAGAGCCCCGAACAGCAGCAGAGCCTGCAGCCGGGGGTAGTCGCGCCGTTCGATGCCTTCGGCCAGGAGGAAGCCGAGGCCGCGGAAGTTGAAGACCCGCTCGGTCAGCACCGCGCCGCCGAGCAGCGCGCCGGTCTGCAGGCCGATGGTCGTGACCACCGGCAGCAACGCGTTGCGCAGCACGTGCCGCCGCCGGATCACCGACTGCGTCAGGCCCTTGGAGTTGGCCGTGCGGAGGAAGTCTTCGTTGAACACGTCGAGCACCGACGCACGCGTGATGCGGGTGATCACCGCGAGCGGGATGGTCGCCAGCGCGAACGCCGGCAGGATCAAGTGCTTGATCGCGTCCCAGACGGCGTCCCACTCACCGGTCATCATGCCGTCGAGGATGGCGAAGTTGGTGATGCTCGTGGCGTCGATGCCGGGCGCCTGGCGGCCCTGCGACGGCAGCCCGAGCGGGGCGGCGAGCAGGTCCTGCATCATGTAGCCGAGGAAGAACACCGGCACCGCGACGCCGATCAGCGTCAGCACGATGATGATGTTGTCGGGGATGCCACCGCGGAAGCGCGCGGCCAGGTAACCGAACGGCACGCCGAGCACGATCGCGATGATCATCGCCGTGAGCCCGAGCTCGATGGTGGCGGGCAGGAACGTGCCGATCTCGCCCATCACCGGCTGAGCCGAGACGAGGGAGTTGCCGAAGTCGCCGGTCACGGCGCGGCCGAGGAATCCGAAGTACTGCAGGATGATCGGCTGGTCCAGGCCCAGCACGTGGTTGAGGCTGGCGATCTTCTCCGGCGTCGCCTTGTCACCCAGGAGCGCGGCCGCGGGGCCGCCGGGCAGGGAGCGCAACCAGGCGAAGACCAGGATGGACAGGATGAGGAGCGTCGGAATCGCTTGTAGCACCCGACGCACGAGGAAACGGAGCACTTGTAGTCCTTTGTGTACAGCCCGGGAACGTGGGCAAAGGGGGCAGGCGCGGTAGCACCTGCCCCCCAGCCCGGCTGCTCAGCGGAGCACGTCAGCCGATCGTGACGTTGTTGAAGCGTTCGTCGGTGAGCGGGCTGGCCACCACACCCTTGACCTTCGGACCGACCACGATCGCCGGCGTCGGGTAGGCGATCGGGATGGCGGGCAGGTAGTCCATGATCTGCTTGTTCACGCCCTGGTAGGCCTTGGCGTGCGCGTCACCGGCCGGCGAGGCGTCGGCCTGGGCCAGCGCGTTGAACAGGTCGGGGTTGTTGAACCCGAACTCCTTCTTCTCGCGGCCGAAGAACGTGCCGACGAAGTTGCCGGCGTCGTTGTAGTCACCGGTCCAGCCGAGCAGGTGCAGGTCCTGCTTGCCGAACTTCTGCACGTCGTCCTTGTAGCCACCGTTCCACGGCTCGGCGACGGGCTGGATGGTGATGCCGATGTTCTTCAGGTCCTCGGAGATCGAGGTGAACGTGTCGGCCGGGTTCGGCATGTAGGGCCGGGTGACCTCGGTCGGGTAGTAGAACTTCAGCGTCAGGTTGCTGGCGCCGGCCTCGGCGAGCAGCTGCTTGGCCTTCGCCGGGTCGTACGGGTACTTGGTGACGTCGTCGGTGTAGCCCGAGATGGCCTTCGGCACGAACTCGGTCGCGACCTCGGAACCCTCGGCCAGCTTCGACTTCACGAACTGCTCGCGGTTGATGCCGTAGGCCAGGGCCTGGCGGACCTTCACGTCCTTCAGCTTCGGGTTGCCCGACTGGTTGATGCCCAGGTACAGCACGTTGAACGACGGGCGGATGAGGACCTGCTCACCCTCGTTGCGCAGCAGCCCGTAGTCGGCCGGGGCCGGGTAGTCGTAACCCTGGATGTCGCCGGCCTTGAGGGCCTGCTTGCGGGCGTTCTCGTCCGGGATGACCTTGAAGACGAGCTTGTCGAGCTTCGCCGGCGCGTAGCTGCTGTCGTTGCGCACCAGCGTGATCTCGCCCTTGCCCTGGTCCCAGCTGTCGAACTTGAACGGGCCGGTGCCGGTCACGAACTTGTACGCGTAGTCGCTGTAGGTGAAGGAGTCACCGGACTGCGTGACCTTGTCCGCGTCGTGCTGCTTCATCGCGGTCGGGCTCTGGATCGCGAACGACGGCAGCGTGAACGCGGCGGGGAACGCACCCTTGGCCTTGTTGAGGTTGATGACCGCGGTCGACGGGTCCTTCGCCTCGCAGCTCTTGTAGACGGGGTCGCCGCCGGCGTCGCCCTCGTTCTTGGCGAAGCCCTCGAAGACGTCGCCGTAGTAGATCATCTGGCTCTGGGCGGCGGCGCCCTTCATGTTGTACCAGCGGTCGAAGTTGAAGCAGACCGCGCTGGCGTCGAAGGCGGTGCCGTCGCTGAACTTCACGCCCTGCTTGAGGGTGAAGGTCCAGGTCTTGCCGTCGTTGCTGGACTCCCACTTGGTGGCGAGCGAAGGCTCGAGCTCAGCGGTGCCCTGCTTGTTCTGGATCAGCGTGTCGAGCATCTGCCGCGTGATCCGGAAGGTCTCGCCGTCGTCGTTGAACGCCGGGTCGAACATCTTCGGGTTGCCGGTGTCGCCGAAGACCATCGTGCCTCCGGTGCCACCGCCTCCGGCCTCGTCGCGCTTCGACTCGGCGCACGCGGTGAGCGAGACCGCGAGCACCCCGGCGAGCCCGATCAGGGCCGCTCGACGTGTTCGGGTCAGGCGCAATTGCTGCATCTGGCACCCCTTGGGAGATGTTCGGTGTCAAGAACCGTCCGGTCGGTCAGGAAACACTCGGACGGTCGGTGTGCTCAGCGACACTAGCGGGAACTCGCCTCGCACTTAAGCACGTGAGGTTACGATCGCACTACGTAAGGGCCAAAGTCACCGCAATGTGTCGAGAAATGTGTACGCACCGTGATGAGTTTTGTCGCTTTGGTACGAAGGGTGACACTACGGCCACTCTAATGGCCTAGTCCAGAAGGCGGTTTTCGGGCTGTTCCGGACGTCGGGTGACGATCACGGCAGTCTGGTTTGTGCCGATTCCCGCGTGCCGTCGACGGCGAACCACCCTTGTTCGAACAACTGCCAGCGACGCAGATCCGCGCGCGAGGGCTCACCATCGCGCGCCACCGCGCGCTCCAGCCGCGCCTCCTGCGTGCCCCCTTCGACCCAGCACAGGTGCGACAACCGCGACCGCACCGCGCGCCGGCCGCTCGACACGCCCTCCAGCACCAGAACTCGAGGCACCTCAACGGTCACGAGCGCACCCGGCCGCGGTTCCCCGGAGGTCCAGTCCACCTGCCGGTACGCGCCCGAACGCCCGGCTGAAAGCGGTTCCAGCACCCCACGTTCCAGCTGCGGCCACCACGCCACCGGGTTGTCCCACGTCGCAAACGCATCGGTACTGACCAGTCCGGCCCCGAGCTCCTCCGCCACGGCCGCCGCCAGCGTCGACTTGCCCGCCCCGGACGGCCCGTCGACCGCGAGCACCCGAACACCGCCCAGCCGAGGCGGGGCGGCGAGCAGTGCTTCGATCAGCGCACGCGTGCGGTGCTCACTTCAGGCAGGCCCTGCACGTCGTCCGGCGTGGCCGTCTTGGCCTCCAGCGCTTCGATGCGGGCCTCGAGCTCACGCTTGGTGTCCTCGAGCTCGCAGCGCAGCAGCGCCGTCTCCTCGACAGAGGTCCGGACCTCTTCCTCGAGGTGCCCGACTTCGGTGGAGAGGTGGAGTGCGACGAGGGCCAGGACGACGCCGGCCAGCAGGAACACGAAGTTCGACGGGGTCTGGACCCCGGTGATCCTCGCCAGGAACTCCGCGGCCTGCGGGATCACCGCCAGCACCACGACACCGACGGCGACGATGAGCCACACGCCCGCGTACTTCTCGCGCAGCTTGCGGCGCCGCATCATCTCGATGACGACGAACAGCACGAGGCACGCGACGACGATGCTCAGTACGCGCCAGCCGGCCATGGAATCCCCTTACGCTGCGTCGGACGAGTCGACGGACGGACGACGGCGGACCAGCGCCAGCAACAGCGCCAGGCCCGCGCGGCCGAGGTAGACGGCCGACTTCACGGGCGAGTGGCTCGGCGTGCCGGCCACGCGTTCCCGCATCACCACCGGCACCTCGGCGATCACGAGCTTGCCGCGGATCGCCATCACGAGCGATTCGACGGTGTCCCCGAGGTACTCGGCCGGGTAGTACGAGGCGAACATCCGGATCGCGCGCGGGCCCATGGCTTTGAACCCCGACGTGACGTCGGAGATCTTGCGCCCAGCCAGGCGTGAGAAGACGAGTGAGAGCACGACCATCGCGTACTTGCGCGGGCCGACGGCGCGGTAGGCGCCCTTGCCGGCGAAGCGCGAACCGATGGCGATGTCGGCACCGTTGTCGAGCTCGGCGAGCAGCGCGCCGACCTCTTCGGGGTCGTGTTGACCATCGGCGTCCACCTGCACCACCACGTCGTACCCGCGAGCGGCGGCGTAGCGGAAGCCGGTGCGCATCGCGCCACCGACACCGAGGTTGACCGCGAGCCGCGCCACTTCGGCCCCCGCGGCGCGCGCGATCCGGGCCGTGGTGTCCACCGAGCCGTCGTCGACGACCAGGATGTCCATACCGGGCAGGGAGGCTTTGACCTGGGTGATGACGGAGCCGACGCTGGCCTGTTCGTTGAGGGCGGGCATCACGATCAGAACGCGTCGGGTGCTCACGGAGGTGGTGGACACGGAGATCACTCTAACTTCTCACTGACCGTGAGGGGCGGCGGACCCGGGTGAGGCACCCGCCGCGACGACGCCCTGCTGGCCTTCGATCTGGTAGATCGTGGCGCCGTCGTTGCGGAATACCTCGTGGAAATCGGGACCGGCGACGAGGTCGGCGACCCCGACGGAGGCTTCGGCCGTGGGCGTCGCCTTGCCCTTGCCCACGATGACGTAGCGCACGTGCAGATCCGTGAGGTCCTTGCGCACCTGTGGGTACTTCTCGATGTCGTCGAGCCACACGGACAGGTAGCCGGCCTCGGTGTCCGGTTCGGCGCCGTAGAAGGTCCACTCCACCGGCTGCACCCCGGCCAGGGCGTACATCCACACCGAACCGTCGGACTTGTCGTTCATGACCCGCTCGCCCGGCGAGGTGTGCTGCCCCAGCCACTGGTAGGCGGCTTCCTCGGCCTTCGAGACGGCGGGGCCGTCGCCGTAGTTGATCTCCAGCCGCGCGGTGTTGCGTCCGATGTAGCCACCGCGGCTGAGCCCGCCGGCCACGATCGCGATGAGTACCGCGCCGATCAGACCCAGTGTCGCCGGCTGCAGCTTCACGCGGGAGCCGACCTTGCGAGCGAACCAACCCGAAACCGTGTGGGTGAACTCACCGAAGGCCACGCTGCCGGCGAGCGGCACCAGAGCCGCGATGCGCCAGTGGTCGTTGTAGAAGATGCCGGTCAGGGTGTGGATCAGGGGCGTCTCCAGCGAGACGGTGGCCGCGAACAGGCCGCCGAACACGATGTACGCGCCGACCATCCACATCATCCGGCGGTGGCGCACCATCAGGAACACCCCGATGATCGCCGGGATGCCGATCCACCACTGCGGGAAATCGGCCATCGGGGAGAACGTGATCGTCTCGCCGAGGCCGCCGCTCACCGTGGCCTCCGAGGCCCACGTGGCGCTGGTCACTCCGCCCGCGTTGTACAGCGAAGGCAGCACGAGCGGCACGCCCAGCACCGCTGCGAGCACCACGGTCGCGACGAGCGATGGGCCCGACCGTCGCCAGTCGATCTTCTCCCAGCGGAACAGCACCGCGAGCAGGATGAGGATGAAGTAGACGGCGATCACGAACACGATGCTCGTGTGCAGGCCCGTGAGACCCGCCACACCGACGCCGATCGCGACCGGGCCGGCGATGCCCATGGGCTTCAGCAGCAGCTTGGCGATCGCCAGCATCGCCGGGATCATCGCGACGCCCGCGACGTAGGGCCACAACGGTCCACGCCACAGCGAGTCGTACGGGAAGGCGGTGAACCACGTGGTCACGGCCGCGGCGGCCGCGATTCCCAGCGGTGGCATGTTCCAGGCCCGGCACATCGCGGCGACGCCGAGCGGCACGCTGAGGATCACGGCGAGGACCGCGAGGTTCAGCGTGGGCATCATCGTGAGCCCGGCCTTGTCGAACACGAGGGCGAGCAGCGCGTGGTAGGTGTCGGGGTAGAAGTAGTCGGTTTGGTTGGGCAGGTTGGCGATCGTGCCCACAGTGGACGGGCGCGCGTCGCCGTGCTCGGCGATCCAGCGCACCAAATTCGCGTGGAACGGCGCGTCCCAGCCCTGCTGCACGCTGTCGATGCCGTTGGTACCCCGGAAGAACGTGACCGCGCCCACGGCCATGCCGACGAACACGCCGAGCCCGATCAGCACGTGGTCGCGCACCGAGCGCGCCAGCTTCTCCTCGGGCTCACGCTCCGGGTGGCGGCGCGCGGTGAAGCGGCGCACGCCGAAGCCGATCGCGAAGCCGATGAGCGCGAGCACCACCGTCCACAGTGCCACGTCGAGCAGGTTCCAGCGGATGCCGAGGTCGCCCAGCACCGGCACGCCGAGCGCCACGATGCCGAACGTCAGCAGCGGCCCCGCTGCCGCGAGCGTCCAGCCGCGCAGGCCGATGGCGGTGCCGAACACCAGCCCGGGCACCCAGAAGGCGAGCAAGATCAGTACTACGTTCATCGGATTCGCTGTCCAACCCTTACCGGCTCTTCACACCGGCTCGTCCGCCGGCCTGAGCTCGCCTGCACAGTACTCAGACGCCCGGGGTGGCCTGAACGTTGCCCGCCGGTCGCCGCAAAACGAACGCGGCCGCGACCACGAGCCCCACCGTCGGCCCGACCGCCAGTCCGACCACGGCCCGCAAGATCGTGTCACCCGGCAGCAACAGCAGCACCAACGCCGTCGAAACGGCGACCACGGCCCAGGTGACGAGCACCTTGTTCGCCTGCGTCCTGGCGACGAGGACCGCGGTCATGAGCTGCATCGCGGTGAGCAGGACGGCACCCCAGACCATCCCAGCGACCCACCAGCCCTGCGCCACGAAATCGGGCCCGTAGAGCAGCTTCACCAGCCACGGACCGATCAGCAGGCCGACCACGAAGCCGACCACGCCGACCACCAGCGTGCCGATCGTGCCGATCGCGAGCAGACGGCGCAGGCGGTGCATGCCGTCAAGCGAGCCCGACAGTCGCACCACAGTCGGCACGGCAAGTGCCTGCAGCGGCGAGAGCAGCAGCAGTGGCACCCGCGAGACGGTGAGCGTGTTGAACAGCACGCCGACCTGGGCATCATCGCCACCTGGGGCGAGCAGACTGACCAGCGCGGGATACCCGGTGATCACACTCGCGGTGAGTCCGGCGCCGATCATGAGCAGCACGATCCGCGAGGCCACCGGCCGCCACGCTTCGCCCTCCAGGTGTGGGTCGATCAACCCGGTGATCGGGCGAACGAACAACAGCCACGCGAAAGACCCTGCCGCGGCTGCGATCGCGAACGACACGACCCCCGTCAGGCCCGCGAGGAACACCCCGGTGAGCACCACCACGCGCACTGCGGCCTCGGCGAGCACCAGCCACGAGTACTGGGCGATCTTCTGCGCTCCGACCAGCAGGCCGCGCGCCGCGAACTGGCACGAGAACGACAGCGCGCCGAGCAGCACGATGAACCCGAGTTCGGGGCGGCCGTCGTAGAGGCGGTCGGTGAGCACCGGCACGACCAGCGTCAGCGCGGCGATCACGGCGACGATCAAGGCGCCGACGGTGAGCGCGCGAAGGGCCGCCTTGCCCGGCCGGTGACCGGCCAGCTTGGCGACCGCCGACTGGCGCGACAGCTCCTGCTCAAGGGGGGACAGGGCGCTGCCCAGCCCCATGAGGATGCCCCAGAACGACAGGAACACCTTGCTGTTGACCGGTCCCAGCCAGCGGCCGACCAGGAGGGTCAGGACGTAGCCCAGCGCGATGGCGACCAGCAGCGAAATGCCGATCTTGCCCGCGGACTTGCCGGTTTCCTTCGCCAGCTCGCGTTGTCCCTCGTCGGTCACCGGTGTGCTCGGCGTGCTCACCGGGAGGACCGGCCGCGACGGGAGCGCAGGGCCATCACCAGACCGCGCACGGCACCGGCGCCGAACCCGGCACCGAACACCGGGGCGAGCAGCGCGACCGCGCGGGCTTCGGACTTCGTGGCGCCGAAGCGCGTCACCGCGGCGCCCGCCGCGGCGGAACCAACGGCGGCGAGGGCCACGGCCGTCTTCGGGCGGCGCGCGGCCAGCCCCAGGCCAACAAGGCCGACGGCGAAGGCGGCGAAGAGGCCGTTGCGGGCGGGGCCGGGCGAAGCGAGGTAGGAGTCCACGAACGTGGTGCCGCGGAAGTAGGACTGGGCCGTGAACTTCTTGAAGGAGTCGCGCCCGTGGTAGGTCGCGGCGAAGTCCGGTGCGAGGAAGATGCGGTGGCGCTCGGCGATCCAGCGCAGCACGCCGGTGTCGTCGCTCGCGAAGCGGGAATCGTCGAACAACGATTCGAATGCGGCGCTCGCGTTCTCCAGAACTTCACGCGGTGCGGAAAAGAATCCGGTGCCCTTCGGGAACACGTCGAATTCGTCGATGCCGAACGACATCAGCCGCGGATTCGCGCAGTAGCGGCGCCACGGAATCTTCACTATGCCGGCGAGGAAGCCCGCGTACGGATTGCGCTCGGAGTCCACGTTGATGTGGCCGTTCCAGACCGTGCGCTCGGGGTGCGCCACGAGCTGGTCGCGCAGGAACACGAGTGAGGCCTGGTCCACGATCACCCGGCTGTCGACCAGGAGGATCTGCCGGCCCGACGCCTTCGCGAGCCCCGCGCGGCGCGCTTCGAAGCGTCCGCTGTTGGGCTGGGCCAGCACGGTGATGCCGTGCCGCCGCTGGAGTGCGGCCAGCTTCTCGGGCGTCGCGTCGGTGCTGCCGTCGTCGACCACGACGATCTCCACCGGCCAGCCCGCGACCTCCGCCGCCGTGACCAGTGCGCCGACGCTGCGTTCGATCCAGTCCTGCTCGTTGTAGACCGGAATCACGACGCTGAGCGAGGGAAGGAGCGGGTTCGCACTCACGGGCCGAGGCTACCCTGTGCGGTCAGGCCGGACGTGCCCAGTATCCTTCGGGTACCGCAAACCGACCAGAAATGGGCCTTACGGTGATTTCCTTCATTCTCGGCACCACCGCGGAACTGATCAAGATCGCGCCGGTCTACCACGGGATCGCCGAGCGCGGCATGCGGCCGAAGATCTGGTTCACCGCGCAGCACGTGGACGAGGTCGCCGACGCGTTGTCGGATCTGAAGCTGCCCGAGCCCGACGTCTGGCTCGTGCCGCAGGACAAGGCCCACAACCTGGAGTCGCCGGCGCAGGTGCCGGGGTGGGCGGCGCAGGTGATGCGCACCGCGTGGAGGCGGCGGGCCGAGTTGCGCGCCGCGCTCAACGAGGACGGGCGGCCGCCGCTGGTGCTGGTGCACGGGGACACGTTCACCACGCCGTACGGAGCTCTCATCGGGAAGCGCATCCTGAAGTCGCGCGTCGGGCACGTGGAGGCCGGGGCGCGGTCGGGCAGCATCCTGTCGCCGCTGCCGGAGGAGCTCAACCGCAAGATCGCGGCGAAGATCGTGGACATGCACTTCGCGCCGACCTCGCGTGAGGTGAACAACCTGCGCCACGCGCGCGGCGTCGTCGTCGACACCGAGGCCAACACCGCCATCGACGCGATGCGCCTGGCGATCGGCCAGCCGCTGGACGTGCCGAACCTACCGGAGAAGTTCGGCCTGGCGACGCTGCACCGCTTCGAGCTGGTGTCGCGCGCGGACAAGTACCGCGAGGCGCTGGAGATCCTGCGCGAGCAGAGCCGCAAGATGCCGATCCTCTACATGGCCGGCGCGCCCGAGCGCGAGAAGATCCGGTCGCTGGGCCTGGACAACTTGTTCGACGACAAGTTCATCGCCCAGCCCAAGATGCGTTACCTGAAGTTCCTGCCGCTGGTGGCGAAGGCCGAGTACGTCGTCACCGACTCCGGTGGCCTGTCCGCCGAGTGCTACTACCTCGGTCTGCCCTGCGCGGTCCACCGCGAGCGCACGGAGACGCCCCAGCACCTCGGCGAAACCGTCGTGCTCACCGAAATGCGCGGCGACAAGCTGCAGAACTTCCTGGACACGTACCAGAACCGCCGCGGCGAGTCCTGGATGGACAAATACCACCCGTCCGACATCATCGTCGACACGTTGGCGCAGCTCGGTTACTGCTGAGCGCACGCGAAAAACGGCCCCTTCACCGCGCAGGTGGAGGGGCCGTTTGCACGTCTGCTACAGCGCGCGCCGCCCGGAAAGGGCGCGGCCCAGGGTCAACTCGTCCGCGAACTCCAGGTCGCCGCCCATCGGGAGGCCCGAGGCCAGGCGGGTGACCGACAGGCCGGGGAAGTCGCGCAGCATGCGGACCAGGTAGGTGGCCGTGGCTTCGCCCTCGGTGTTCGGGTCGGTGGCGATGATGATCTCGCGCACGTCGGCCTCGCCGATGCGCTTGAGCAGCTCGCGCATGCGCAGCTGCTCCGGCCCGATGCCCGACAGCGGGTCGAGCGCACCACCCAGGACGTGGTAGCGGCCCTTGAACTCACGCGTGCGCTCGACGGCCAGCACGTCCTTCGGTTCCTCGACCACGCAGATCACCGTGAGGTCGCGGCGCTCGTCGCGGCAGATGCGGCAGGTCTGCTGTTCGGAGACGTTGCCGCAGATCTCGCAGAACTGCACGCCTTCCTTGACCTTGCCGAGCACGTCCTGCAGGCGCCCGATGTCGGCGGGATCCGTTGCCAGCAGGTGGAAAGCGATGCGCTGGGCGCTCTTCGGCCCGACCCCGGGCAGCCGCCCGAGCTCGTCGATCAGGTCCTGGACCACACCCTCGTACAAGGGTCAGCCGCCGAACCCGAGGCTGCCGAGGTCCGGCATCCCGCCGCCGCCACCGAGGCCGCCGGCCAGGGGGCCGAGCTTCTGCTCGGTGAGCTTCTGCGCGTTGGCCGACGCGTCGCGCACCGCGGCGACCACGAGGTCGGCCAGGGTCTCGACGTCGTCCGGGTCGACCACCTTCGGGTCGATCACGAGGCTCTTGAGCTGGCTGTCGCCGGACACTGTCGCGGTGACCAGGCCGCCGCCCGCGGTGCCCGTGACCTCGGTGCTCGCGAGCTCCTCCTGCGCCTGCACGAGCTGCTGCTGCATCTGCTGCGCCTGCTGCATGATCTGCGACAGATCGAAGCCGCCGCCACCGGGTTGCACCATGATCGCTCTCGATCCTTCCGCCTCTGGGTGTTCCTCCCCAGCGTAGCCGCGTCTGCCCGGGCGCCACGCGCACGCCTGTGGCACGGTGGTCGCCGTGCGCGTGAACCCTCTCCCGCTGCTGGCCGGCCTGGTGCTGCTCACGGCGTGTTCCGGTGGCGGCGCGACGCCGGCCGCGGCCCCTTCCCCGGTGGCCACGGCCGCCTCGACCACTCCGCCCACGCCGACGTCCTCTTCCGCGCCGCCGACGACGTCCTCCGCGAAGCCCCCGGCGTCCGGCGAGGTCGTGGTGCTGGACCCCGGCCACAACGGCGGCAACGCGTCGCACCCGAAGGACATCAACCGCAGCGTCCCGGCCGGGCGCGGCCAGATGAAGCCGTGCAACACCACCGGCACGGCCACCAACGCCGGCTACAGCGAACACGCCTTCAACTTCGCGGTGGCGCAGGAAGTCGGAACGGCGTTGGCCGCCAAGGGGATCAAGGTCGTCTACACGCGCACGAACGACACCGGCGTGGGCCCCTGCGTCGACCGTCGCGCGGAAATCGGCAACGAGGCGAACGCCGACGCCGTGGTTTCCATCCACGCCGACGGCTCCACCTCGGCGGGCGCCCACGGCTTCCACGTCGCCTACTCGTCACCCCCGCTGAACGCCGCCCAGGGTGCTCCGTCGACGAAGCTGGCCCACGCTCTGCGCGACGGGCTGCGCGCCGACGGCTTCACCACGTCCACCTACATCGGCAGCGCGGGCCTGTCCGCGCGCGCCGACCTCGGCGGGCTGAACCTCTCGACGCGGCCGACGGTGCTCGTCGAATGCGGCAACATGCGCAACTCCGCGGAGGCCGCGCTGATGTCGTCGGCCGCCGGGCGCGCGAAGTACGCGGCCGCCATCGCCGAAGCGATCGAGGCCTACCTCGCCTGAGCCGCCTCGCCTGAACCACTCAGTCGAGCGGACGCGCACCCAGGTGATCGGAGATCAGCTTGCGGGCGATCTCGTCCGGGTCCTCGTCCGCGGGCGGCGGAGGCGGCGGCGGGACGGGGCTCGAGTCCTCCGAGTAGATGTCGTCGTCCTCGTCCGAGGGTTCGGGCGGGAGCGGGATGTCCGGCTCGGCGGTGGTGACCCTCGGGCGCGCCGGGGGTTCCGGAGCGCGCGGGGGCTCGGGCGCGGGCTGCGGCGGCGCGGCCACCGGAGCAGCGGCCGGGGCTGCCGACGGACGCGTGAACGAACGCTCCGGCGCGGGCGCCGCCTGCTGACGCTGGGGTGCGGCAGCAGCAGTGCGAGCGGGTGCGGCCGCAGCGGCAGCGCCGTGCACGCAGCGCACCTGCCAGTCGCCACCCAGCACGTCGGACAGCGCGCCGGCGATCTTGCGCGCGTTGTCCTGATCGGACAGCCGCCGCGCGAGGGGCTCGGACTTGTGCGTGAGCGTGACGTTCGTGCCCTCGACATCCGCGACCGTCGCCTGCGTGAGCATCGCCTCGAGGCTGCGGCCGCCGGTGAACTTGCGCAACGCGGCGAGCAGCTGTGGCCAGACGTTGCGGATCGCCGCGGCGTCGAACCCACCCTCGACGGAGGCCACGGCCGGGGCCGCCTCGGGCGCCGGAGGAGCGGCGGGTTCAGTCGCTCGGGCGGCGGCAGGTTCAGATGCCGGCGTGGCAGCGGAGGCGGGAGCCGCGCCACCGGGAGTTCGGGTGGTGCCCCAGCCGTCGTCCGCAGGAGGCGGAGACGCGGGCGCTGCTTCTTCCACCGGACGCGCCGGAGCCTGAGCCTGCGCGGCGGGCCGCGCCTGAGCGGCAGCCCGAGCCTGCGGCGCCTCGGCCGGAGCGGCAGTGCGTTGCGAAGGCCGCTGGAACTCGCGCTCAGCCGCCGGCCGCACCGGCGGCTCGACCCCGGCCTCGCCACCGCCACCGGCCACGACCGCCCGGCGTTCGAGCCGCTCGATCCTTGCCAGCAAAGCCTTTTCCGCCTCCGTGACCGAAGGCAGCAGCATCCGCGCGCACAGCAGCTCGAGCACGAGCCGCGGCGACGTCGCGCCCCGCATCTCGAGGAGTCCATTGTGGACGATGTCGGCGTAGCGCGACAGCGTGCCGAGACCGATGCGCTCGGCCTGCGCGCTCATCCGCGCGAGTTCCTCGGCGGGCGCGGACACCAGGCCGCGCTCGCCGGCCTCGGGCACGGACCGCATCAGCACCAGGTCACGCAGGCGGTCGAGCAGGTCGGTCGCGAAGCGGCGCGGGTCGTGGCCGGCGTCGGCGAGCTTCTCGACGGTGCCGAACACCGTGGCCGAGTCTTCGGCCGACAGGGCGTCGACCATGTCGTCGATCAGCGCGACGTCGGTGACACCCAGCAGCGACACCGCGCGCGGGTACGTGACGCCCTCGGGCCCCGCGCCCGCCAGCAGCTGGTCGAGCACCGACTGCGTGTCACGAGCAGAACCGCCGCCCGCGCGGATCACCAGCGGGTACACGGCGGGTTCGACCTGCGCGCCCTCGGCCGCGACGTTGCGCTCCAGCAGCGCCCGCATCGAGCTCGGCGGGATCAGGCGGAACGGGTAGTGGTGGGTGCGCGAGCGGATGGTCGTGAGGACCTTCTCCGGCTCCGTCGTCGCGAAGATGAAGATCAGGTGCTCGGGCGGCTCTTCCACGATCTTCAGCAGGGCGTTGAAGCCCTGCGTGGTGACCATGTGCGCCTCGTCGATGATGAACACGCGGTAGCGCGATTCGGCCGGCGCGTAGAACGCCTTGTCACGCAGCTCGCGGGCGTCGTCGACACCACCGTGGCTGGCGGCGTCGAGCTCCGTGACGTCGACGCTGCCCGGCCCCTCGGGCGCCAGCGCGCGGCACGAGTTGCACACGCCGCACGGGTCCGGCGTGGGACCTTCGACGCAGTTGAGCGAGCGGGCCATGATGCGCGCGCTCGACGTCTTGCCGCAGCCGCGCGGTCCGGAGAAGAGGTACGCGTGGTTGATGCGGCCCGCCGCGAGAGCCGTTCGCAGCGGTTCGGTCACATGCTCTTGGCCGACGACCTCGGCGAAGGTCGCCGGACGGTACTTGCGGTACAGCGCGAGAGCCACCCCGCGAGAGTACCGGGACCGACCGACAACCTTCGCCGGGCCAGGTCAGCGCACCGAGGCGGCGGCCTTCGCCGCGTCCGCGACCAGCGCGTTCACCTTGGCCACGTGTGCGGCGGTCGTCGCGTCGCGCTGCTGGGCGCGGGGTACCTCGTTCGCGAGAAACGCCGCCAGCGCCGAGTCCGGCCCGTCGAGCGCACCCTGAGCGACGGCGTTGACCTCGGCGGCACCGGGCGCGGACATGGCCTGGCCGACGAAGATGCGGTCGTCGATCTGCTTCGCGACGTACTGGCCCTTCTCGAGGAACTCGGTGACGTCCGCGGGCGTGCCGTCGAGGGCCTGCTGTGCCCGCTCCTTGGTCGCGGGGCCGCCCACGGCCAGGATCTGGTCCACGGCGACCCGCTCGTCGATCTCCTTGCCCGGGTAGTTCTTCGTGCGCAGGAACTCCTTGACTTGCGCCCAGGTCCCGGCCAACGCGTCCACCGCGGCCTGCTTCAGCGCGGGCTTCCCGTGGCCGTTCGCGATCGCCGAAACCGCAGCGCGGTCATCGGCTTCCTGTGCGGTGACGAGGCCGGTGCGGACGAACGTGGTCACGTTCTCGTCCGTGCCGCTCAACGCCGCACGGGCGGCGGTGCGGACCGCGGTGCCGGCGTTGCGCAGCAGGTACAGCGCGGCCGAGCGGCCGTCGGTGAGGGCGAGCGCCGGGTCGGTGCCGGGCGCGACGGCCTCGGCGAGCTGCCGGTCCTTTTCCGCCACGAGCTTCGCGGCCTCATCGGCCTTCGCCTGCGCGTCGGCATCGGCCTTCGCGGCGGCCGCCGAAGCAGCCTGCCCGGCGGCTTGCCCCGCGACGAGCTGTTTCTGCAGCCGATCGGCGTTCACCTTGCGCGCGTCGCTCGCGAGCTTCGCCGCCGCGTCGGCCGCCGCCTGGGCCTGGGCCTTGAAGCGGAAGGACGCCGCCTTCACGGCGAGGTCGCGCTGGTGCGTGACCGCCGCGATCTCCGTGTCTCCGGCCGCCGCCACGCCGTTCCAGACCGACAGGAAGTAGCGGACGTCCTCGATCGTGCCGCTCAGCGCCTTCTGCCCAGCCGCGTGCACCTCCGGCCCACCGGCGGACATGACCTGCGTGGCGCGCACGCGGTCGTCGTCGGCCTGCGCCTGCGCGAGGCCGTGCTCGAGGAACTCGTGCCGGTCGGCCGGGGTGCCGTCGAGCGCGGCCTGCGCCGCCCGCTTCACCTCGGGGCCACCCGCGGACATGGCCTGGTTGACCAGCAGGTCCTCGTCGATCTCCCGCGAGACCTGGATGCCGGTGGTGAGGTAGGCGCGGACGTCGTCGGGCGTGCCGTCGAGCGCCTTCTGCCCATCGCGTTTCACGATCGGGCCGCCGGCGGCGATCGCCTGGTCCAGCAGGAGCCGTTCGTCGTTGTCCTGCGCGCTCTGCCGGCCGGTGGTCAGGAAAGTGTGCAGCTCGTCGGCGGTGCCGAGCAACGCCTTGCGCGCCGCGTCGACCATCGTCGGGCCGCCGGTCTCGTACAGCGCCACGGCCTGCGCGCGGTCACCGAGCTCGTCGGCATTCGCCGGCGTGGCGACCCCCAGCCCGAGCGCCAGCACGGCCCCGGAGACGAGCAGTCTTGTCCCGTTCAACGGTTTCCCCCACATCGGTAAAGGATCTTCCGACCCCTTATCGACGTGGACGCGAAGGTGTTTCACGAGTTCCCGCAACCTGTCCTGAGTACCCTCGAACAGACTCGTCCGAAGAGAGGAACCCCGTGAGCCGTTCTGCTCGCAGCCGTGACAAGGGCGGGCCGCGGCCGGGGAAGTACCCGGTGCGGTTCGGGACCGCCGAGCTGCTCGCGGACGCCGATCGGCCCAACGCGTGGCTGATCTCGGTCGACGGGGTCGCGCAGTCGTACGTCGACCTCGACGATCCGACGAACCTGGAGTTCGACTACGTCCGGCGGCTCGGCGACGTGGTCGACTGCCTGCCCGAGGGACCGCTGGACGCGCTGCACGTGGGCGGTGCCGGGTGCACGCTGCCGCGGTACGTGGCGGCCACGCGGCCCGGGTCGAGGCAGCTCGTGTTCGACGCCGACGGGCCGCTGATCGAGCTGGTGCGTGAGCAGCTCGACCTGCGCAGCGTGGCGCGGCTGAAGGTGCGGATCGAGGGCGGCCGCGAGGGCGTCGCGTCGCGGTACGACGCTTCGGCGGATCTCGTGGTGGTGGACGCGTTCGAGCGGGCGTCGTTCGCCGGTGGCCTGGCGACGGTCGAGTTCGTGGCCGACGTCGCCCGGGTCCTGCGGGGTGGCGGGCTGATGCTCGCGAACGTCACCGACGGCCCCGGCCTGGCCTTCGTCCGCCGGTTCCTGGCGACGGCCGGCGAGGTGTTCCCGCACGTGCTGCTGCTGGCCGAGCCCGGCGTGCTGCGCGGGCGGCGCTTCGGCAACGTCGTGGTGGCCGCTTCGCGCGAGCCGCTGCCCGTCGACGTGCTGACCCGCAAGGCGGCCTCCTCCCCCTACCCGGCGCGCTGCGTGGCGGGCGACGAGCTGCGCAAGCTGCGGGGGAAGGCCTCGCCGGTGCGGGACGCCGAGCCGGTCGCGTCGCCGGAGCCGCCGGAGGACGTGCTCGGGATCTTCTGAAAGCCCCCGGAACAGGCCCCCGAAAAGAAAGGGGACCCCGCGCACCCGTCAGAGCCTGCTTATCCTTGCTGCCTTCCGGCCCTGGGGAGGTTCACAGGGTGGACGCCGCGCGGAGTCCGTTGTCCACTGTAGCAGAGCCGCTTCAGGCCCCGACGGCCTGCTTGAGCTCCTCGATCAACGCGGGTGTGAGCACCTCCGTCGCGCGGTTGGCGAACATCGCCATCTCGTACGCGATCGTGCCCAGGCTGGCCTGCTTGTTGGCCAGCACCCCGAGCGAGCAGCCGACGCTGATGGTGCAGACCAGCAGGTAACCGCGTTCGAGCTCCAC
Organism: Amycolatopsis sp. NPDC004368; assembly: GCF_053602515.1. Classification (NCBI taxonomy): domain Bacteria; kingdom Bacillati; phylum Actinomycetota; class Actinomycetes; order Pseudonocardiales; family Pseudonocardiaceae; genus Amycolatopsis; species Amycolatopsis sp. NPDC004368. The sequence goes on from NZ_JBSGDT010000032.1 coordinate 46,045, forward strand.
GATCACCTTGTCCGGCGAGCCCAGCGGGTGGCTGTCGGCGACGCCCTGGGCCAGGCCGAGCATCGCGGACGAGATGGCGGCCAGCCGGTCGGCGTTGGCGCGCACCAGCTCCTGCGACATGGCGATGAGCAGACCGTCGGACGACACCGCGAGGGCGGCGATCGCGCCGGCGGTGTGCAGTGCGAAGCGGTTGACCAGCCAGTTGAAGTTCTGCGCCTCGGCACTGACTTTCGGGATCGTCATGTCTCTCCTCCTGCGTTGGCGGTGGCGGTGGCTCGCGACGCGTCTGCCTTGGCCACGCCGTCGGAGTACGAATCGAAGACTGCCCGTTCGGCGGCCGGATCACGCAGGCCGCGGCGGACCGCGCGCAGCGGCGTGCGGATCGTCTGCTGCGCCTTCAGGCCGGGAGCCAGCTGCGCACCGGGGACACGGCGCACGAGCTCCGGGTCGACGGGCGCGAACTGTTTCGTGGCCAAGCCGCGTTCGAGCCGGGCCGCCAGTTCTTTCGCGCGCGCGACGGCGGTTTCCACCGTCTGCTGCGCCGGCACGGACTCGACCGGATCGGGCTCGGGCTCGGATTCGGCGGGGTCGGCCGACAACGCGGTGGCGAGGTCGTCGCCGTCGAGGCGGAAGGCGGCCGGTTCGTCGGGTTCGGCGTCGGGCCACTCGGGCGATTCCGGCTCGAGTTCAGGCTCGGGGTCCTGGAACCACGTGAACCCGAGCGAAGCCGTGGCCAGCACGGCGATCGCCGGCGCCGGCAGGGGTTCGGGCACGCGGGGGGCGTCGAACAGGTCCGCGGTCTCGGCCGCGGCCGCGGTCACCACGACCGGCGGCTCGTCAGCCGGCACGTCGGTGCGGTCGAACTGTCCGAACGGCACCGTCACGCGCGCGGTGACCCCGCCGGTGCCCGGCGTCGGCGTGAGCTCCACGCCGAGGCCGTGCCGGCGGGCGAGGCGACCCGCTACGAACAGGCCGAGCACGCTCGTCGGCGCCAGTTCGAGGCGTTCGCGTTCGAGCAGCCGCCGGTTCTCCCGCGCCAGCAGCTCGGCGCTCATGCCGATGCCGTGATCCACGACGGCCACGACCAGATCACCGTTGTCCCTGAACTCCGTCTCGACCTCGACGGACGTGGTCGGCGCGGAGTAAGACGTCGCGTTCTCCAGCAGTTCGGCGAACAACCGCACGAGGTCGGCGCCGAGGGAGGACGCCAGCTGCACGTCGGGCAGCTCGCCGAGGCTCACGCGCGGGAAGTCCTCGATCTCCGCCAGTGCCGCGCGCACCGCCGTCGACAGCTGGATCGGGCCGGAGATCGGGTTGTCGTCGTGGGTACCGGAGATGACGAGCAGGTTGTCGGCCGTGCGGCGCAGGCGCGCGGACAGGTGGTCGAGCCGATACAGCCCGGCGAGCGCGCGGGAGTCCTGCTCGTGGCGTTCGAGTTCGTCCACGAGCGCGAGCTGCCGGCCGACGAGGTTCTGCGTGCGCTTGGCGACGTTCGCGAACATGAGGCTCGTGTTGCGCCGCGTCAGCGTCTGGCGTTCGACCAGCGCGGCGGCAGTGGTCTGGACCCGGTTGAACGCGGTGGCGAGCTCGCCGAGCTCGTCGTCGGAAGCGACGTCGATCGTCGCCGGGCGGGGTGCCTGGTCGTCGTCGGCCTCGGTGTCGCCGACGCGGACGAGCTCGGCGTCGGCGAGGTCGGCGACGGAGGTGGCGGCCGAGGTGAGGCGGCGCAGCGGCTCGGCGATCGAGCGGCTCACGGCCAGCGCGAGGAACGCGACGAGTCCGAAGAGGACGGCCGCGCCGGCGCCGACCAGCCAGACCAGCCGGGTCGCGGCGTCCGCGCGCTCGCCGGCGGCGGTGTTGATCTCAGCGGTCACGCGCCCCGCTGCGGCACGGCGTTCGTCGGCCTGCTGCTGGCCCGCGGCCACGACGTCGCGGACGAACGGCTCGGGTTGGTCGTCTTGCTCGGGCAGCTGGGTGGCGAGCTGGTCGACGCGGTGCGCCGCGGGGCCGGAGTCCACATCGGCCACGAGCGCGGCCTGGTCGTGGCCGGCCAGCTGCGTGAACCGGTCGAGGTGGACCTGGGCGCGCTGGGTCGTTTCGTCCAGAAGCGACTCTCCGGCCGAGCGCGACTGGGCCGCCACGACCAGCGCGGTCACGCGCAGCGACTCCTCCTCGTCGTCGCGCAGCAGGGCCTCGAGCGCGGAGAGCTCGCGGGCGCCCTCGTTGTCGGCCGTGGTGCGCGGCACGAGGCGCAGCCCGTCGATCACGGCGCTCACCACGGTGTCGTACGTGCGTGCGATGCGTTCGGCGGAAATGCTGCGGCGCAAGGTTTTCTGCCGCTCGTCACCCAGTGAGCCGACGCGGGCGAGCGCGGTTTTCAGCTCGGCCGGCGCGTCGGCGCCGAGCGCGACGCGCACCTGGCCGACGGTGGCGTCCACCGTCTGCTGCTGGTGCACGAGGTCGGTGTCGGTCGTGGCCGGCGACGCCACGAACGCGGCGGCGAGCACCCCCTCCCGCTGCAGCTGCCAGACGAGCCCGCTGAGCTCCTGCGTGTCCCATGCGGCCCGCACCGTGTCGTCGGCCGCCGTGACGCTGCCGGCCTGCTTGACCACGAAGGGCACGGACACCACCAGCACGGCGGCGAGCGGCGGCAGGAGCAGCAGGTTGAGCTTGCCGCGGATGCCGAGTCTCGACAGCACCCGCGCACCGGCCGACCGGGGCCGGGTCCTGCCGTGGCGCATCAGCGTCACCTTCCGTTCCTCCGCTCACCGCGCCGCGAGCGGACATCTGTACACAAAGGAGCTTTCGATCGAACGGCTGACACCACGAAGAGGGACCGCGTTGAGAACTCGACACGCACAGTGAGACCCGTACCGTGACGGACGAGACCGGCCGGTCCTTGGTTCTTCCGCGCGAGAGCTTAGCGACTGGCACAAGATCCCGACAACGCTTCGAGACCGCGTGTCCCAGGACGAAGATGGACGATATGAGCACACCACCGCGTACGCCGACCCCCGCCGACGTGGCCGCAGCCGCGAACCGCATCCGGCCACACGTTCGGAGGACGCCTCAGCTACGGACCGAGATCGACGGTCGGCCCGTGGTGCTCAAGCTCGAGCAGCTGCAGCGCAGTGGTTCGTTCAAGCTGCGCGGCGCCGTCAACGCCCTGCTGGCCGGGCCCACTCCGCGGAGGGTCGTCACGGCGTCGGGCGGCAACCACGGCCTCGGCGTCGCGACGGCCGCGCACGCGCTCGGCGTGCCCGCGGTCGTGTACGTGCCCGAGTCGGTGCCCTCCGCGAAGGCCGCCGGGATCGAGGCCGCGGGCGCGAAGCTGATCCGCCACGGCGCGACCTACGCCGAGGCGGCGGCCGCGGCGCTGGCCGTGGGCGACGAGCCCGGCACGCGCTACCTGCCCGCCTACGACGACCCCGACGTGGTCGCCGGCCAGGGCACGGTGACCGCCGAGATCGTCGCGGACGACCCGGACGTCGACGCCGTGGTGGTCGCCGTCGGCGGGGGCGGTCTGGCGGCCGGCACGGCGCTGGCCGCCAACCGCAGACGCGTGTTCGCCGTGGAGCCCGAGCGGTGCCAGGCGCTGCACGCCGCGCTGGAGGCCGGTCAGCCGGTGGACGTGGAGCTCGACTCCGTGGCCGCGTCGGCGCTGGGTGCGACCCGCGTGGGCGAAGTGCCCTTCCGGATCCTGAACGCCCCGAACGTCACGTCCGTGCTGGTCAGCGACGCGGAGCTGCTGGCCGCCCGCGACCGGCTGTGGGCCGAGTTCCGATTGGCCGTGGAGCCGGCCGCGGCGGTGCCGCTCGCGGCGTGGCTCGCCGGTCGCGTGCCCGCCGCGCTGCCGTGTTTCGTCCTCTGTGGAGCGAACGCGGGCGTTAGTTTTTCGTGAGGTCGTAGACGGTCGCGCCGCCGACGGTCGTCGCCGGGAAGTGCTGTTCGACCCACGTGGTGATCTGACCGGCGGTGCCGCGGCCGCCGCCGAACCCACCGCGGCCGCCGCCGATGAAGTAGTGGACCTGGCCGGCGCTCACGTACTGCTGGAACTGCGCGAGCGTCGGCGCCGGGTCGCTGCCGCTGAACCCGCCGATGGCCATCACCGGCTTGCCGCTGCTCAGCGCGAGTCCGGCCGACTGCATGGCACCGGTCTGCGCGGCGGCCCACTTCGTGGTGGTCGCCTGGAGAAGTCGATCAAGATCCACTGTGGACGCCTGCGTGGCGCGGCCGAAGCCGCCGCGGAACCCGCCCGCCCGCTGACCGGCCGGTCCCGACGACGGCGTGCCGCCGGTGTGCCCGGTCGAGGCCGTGGCGACGGTGAACGACGCCGTGCCCAGCAGCGCCGCCACGAGCCCCAGCGCGGCCACGACCGGCCCGGCGCGGCGCAGCGAATCGGCGCCGAAGAGCACGGCCGCGGTGCCGAGGGCGCCGAGCGCGAGCACGGTGAAGCGCAGCCACGGCTGCCACTCGGGCGTGCGTGAGAGCAGGAGGAACGCCCAGACCGCCGTGCTCGCGAGCATGAGCGCGAGCACCGCGCGCGGGCCGAAGTGGCCGCGGCCGCGCCACAGCTCGCGCGCCGCGATGCCCAGGGTCGCGGCGATTCCAGGGGCGAGCGCCACCGTGTAGTACGGGTGGATGATGCCGCTCATGTAGCTGAAGACCACGACGCTGACCACCGTCCAGCCGCCCCACAGCAGCAGCGCGGCCCGGGTGCGGTCGGTACGGGGAGCGCGGCGGGTGAACCACAGCCCGGCGACCAGCCCGATCACCGCGGCGGGCAGCAACCACGACGCCTCGCCGCCGAACTGCTCGGTGAACAGCCGCGTGAGGCCCGTCCCGCCGCCGAAGCCGCGGAAGCCGCCGGCCCGCTCGAGCAGGTCGGCGGGCAGGTTCGCGGTCAGCTCGGGGCGGGCGCCGCCGCCGGCGTGGCCCTGCCCGAAGATCCGGCCGAGGCCGTTGTAGCCGAAAGCCAGCTCCAGCACGCTGTTATCGGTCGAGCCACTGATGTAGGGCCGGTCAGCCGCGGGCCACAGCGCGACGGCGAGCACCCACCACCCGGCCGACACGAGCACCGCACCGGCCGCGGCGAGCAGCTGCCGGACGCGGCGGGCGAGTGAGGTCGGCGCGGCCACGGCGTAGGCGAGCACGAACGCCGGCAGCACCAGGAAGGCCTGCAGCATCTTGTCGAGGAACCCGAACCCGACGGCGACGCCCGCGAGCATCAGCCACTTCGTGCTCGCCTCCTCCAGCGCCCGCACCACGCAGTAGGCGCCGGCGACGAGCAGCAGCACGAGGAACGCGTCGGGGTTGTTGAAGCGGAACATCAGGGCCGCGACGGGCGTCAACGCGAGCGCCGAGCCCGCGAGCAGCCCGGCGCCGGGGCCCGAGAGCCGGCGCACGGCGAGGTAGAGGAGGCAGACGGACGCCACGCCCGCGAGCGCGTCGGGCACCAGCATGCTCCAGCTCGAGAAGCCGAAGAGGCGTCCCGAAAGTCCCATGACCCACAGTGAAAACGGGGGTTTGTCGACCGTGACCACGTTGCCCGGATCGAGCGAGCCGAAGAACCACGCCTGCCAGCTCTCAGTGCCGGCCTGCACGGCCATGGCGTAGAAATCGTTGCCCCAGCCTGAAATGGCGACGTCGGTGACATACAGCGCGGCCGTCGCGAGCAGGAGCACCGCGACCGCGGGCCGGACCCACCTCGGCCCGGCGGGCGGCGTCGGCGGGTCCACTGTGGTCGGTCCGGACGCGGTGAGGGCACTCGTCATGCGGTCATGCTCTGGACGTGGTTTGTGGCTGCCTTGTGGGTCCGCTGTGCGCGTCCTGTGAGAAATTCACGACTGGGTGAGAGCCGCGTCACGGAACTGGCGGGAACACGGCGACGAACTCCGTTCGACCGGGCGCGCTGAACACCGAAACACGGCCGCGGTGTGCGGCGACCACCGCGGCGACGATGGCCAGGCCGAGGCCGGTGCTGCCGGCCGCACGCGAGCGGGAGTTGTCGCCGCGGGCGAAGCGCTCGAACACCTCGGGCAGGATCTCCTGCGGAATGCCGGGGCCGTCGTCGAGCACCGACAGGCGGACCCAGCCGTCCTGAGTGGACAGAGCCGTGGTCACGGTGGTGCCGGGCGGGGTGTGGGTGCGGGCGTTGCCCAGCAGGTTGAGCACGACCTGGTGCAGCTGGCCCGCGTCACCGAGCACGCTGATCGGCTCGCCGGGCGCCTCGAGCCGCCACTTGTGGTCGGGGCCGGCCACGTGGGAGTCGGCCACGGCGTCGGCGACCAGGCGCGAGAGGTCCACCGGCTCGGGCACGACCGGGCGCCCGGCGTCGAGGCGCGCGAGCAGCAGCAGGTCCTCCACCAGCGTCGTCATGCGCGCCGACTCGGACTCGACGCGGCTCATGGCGAACGCGACGTCGGGCGGCACCTGCTCCTTGCTGCGCCGGGTGAGCTCGGCGTAGCCGCGGATGGCGGCCAATGGCGTGCGCAGCTCGTGGCTCGCGTCGGCGACGAACTGGCGCACGCGGCTTTCGCTGGCGTGGCGGGCTTTCAGCGCGTTGGCGATGTGGCCGAGCATGCGGTTGAGGGCGAAGCCGACCTTGCCCACCTCGGTGCGCGGGTCGGTGTCCACTTCGGGCACTCGCTCGGAAAGCGCGACCTCACCGCGGTCCAGCTGCAGCTCCGACACGCGTGACGCGGTGGCGGCGAGCCGGTCGAGCGGCGCCATGGTGCGCCGGATCGTGACGGCGCCGGCGACGCCCGCCACCAGGATGCCGCCGAGCGCCACGCCGCCGAAGATGAATCCCAGGCGCCACAACGTGTCCGAGACGTCAGCGAGCGGCAGGCCGACCACCGAGAAGTCCCCGCTGGGCGAGAACGACGCGATCACCCGGTACTCGCCGAGGTCGCCACCGAGGTCGATCGTGCGGCGGTGGCCGTCGGGCGGGAGGCCGAGCAGCATCTTCTGCTGGGCCGAGCTGACCGGTTCGAGCGGCGGTTTCGCCTTCGACGGCGGCGTCGGGCCGAAGTTCAGCACGGCCGCGCGGACCGTGCCGGCGTGGACCTGCACGGCGAGCGTGCCGTCGCCCTGGCCGAGCACACGCAGCGGGTCGGGTGGCGGTTTGTCGCCGTAGGGCCACTGTGGCCGGTCACCGCTGCGGAAGCCGCGGTCGGTGGCCGCGGCGAGGCGCTTGTCGAGCTGGCCCACGAGGAAGTCGTTGAGGGCGAGCTCGGTGACCACACCGACGACCAGGCAGACGAGCGCCAGCAACGCCGCGAGCTGCACGATCAGCCGGCGCCGCAGCGACCACGGCCGGTGCGCGCGGCGCTCAGCCGGCGGGTTTGAGGACATACCCCGCGCCACGCATCGTGTGGATCATGGGCTCGCGGTCGGCGTCGATCTTCTTGCGCAGGTAGGAGATGTAGAGCTCGACGATGTTGGCCTGGCCGCCGAAGTCGTAGCTCCACACGCGGTCGAGGATCTGGGCTTTGCTCAGCACGCGCTTGGGGTTGCGCATGAGGTAGCGCAGCAGCTCGAACTCCGTGGCGGTGAGCGGCACGAGGTCGCCGCCGCGGTGGACCTCGCGGCTGTCCTCGTCGAGCGTCAGGTCGCCGACCACGAGCTGCGACCCGCTGGCGCCGGTGACACCGTTGGCCCGCCGGAGCAGGGCCCGCAGCCGGAGCGCGACTTCTTCGAGGCTGAAGGGTTTGGTGACGTAGTCGTCGCCGCCCGCGGTGAGCCCGGCGATGCGGTCCTCGACGGCGTCCTTGGCCGTGAGGAACAGGACCGGCAGGAACGGCGCCTCGGCGCGCATGCGGCGCAGCACCTCGAGGCCGTCGAAGTCGGGCAGCATCACGTCGAGCACCACGGCGTCGGGGCGGAAGTCGCGTGCCACGCGCACGGCCTCCGTGCCGTCTCCCGCGCTGCGCACCTCCCAGCCCTCCATGCGCAGCGCCATCGCGACGAGCTCGGCCAGCGTCGACTCGTCGTCCACCACGAGTACCCGCACGGGGCTGCCGTCGGCGCGGCGCAGCTCGTCCTTGCCCCGGCCGGGCGACGTCGCGTTCATGCTGCTCATAGTGCCATCTTCGGGTCCGCTGTTCAGGCCGAGCTGTGGGGCGGCTGTGGGTTTCCTGTGCGCCGTTCGCCGGGCGCGCGGCACACAGCCTCAACCCACTCCGGACACAGCTCACACACAGCGGCGACCACGACGCTCGGTCCGACAGCCACCGTCTCCCGGAGGACTTTCGCCATGACGACCGATCCAGCACAGGGCGCCACGTGGGGCGCGCCTGGCGGTGAGCCACCGGCCACCCCGAAGAAGTCGTGGTCGGGCCGCAAAACGGCCATCGCCGCGGGCGTCGCGGTGGTCATCGCCGTCGGCGGCGGCCTCGCGATCTGGGCCGGCACGAGCGCCAATGACGCTTCGGCCCAGCAGTCCCCCGGCAGCCCGGGTGGGCCAGGCGGCTTCCGCGGCGGCCAGGGCTTCGGCGGCCAACGCGGCCCGGGCGCCTTCGGCGGCGCCGCCGCCCTCCGCAACGCCCTCCACGGCGACTTCGTCGTCACCGCCCCCACCGGCGGCTACACCACCGAACGCCTCCAGACCGGCGCCATCACGGAGATCAGCGCCACCTCCGTCACGCTGACCAGCAAGGACGGCTACAAGCAGACCTACGTTTTGGACGCCTCCACCCAGAAACCCACCACCACCCCGAAAACCGGCGACAACGTCACCGTCCTCGCCAAACTCGACGGCGCCACCGCCACCGCCACCTCCCTCGAGCCCGCCACCACGGCCACCCGCCCGACCCAACCTGGCACCGGCGGCCAACCCGGCCAGGGACGTCGTCGATACGGCAACAACTGACGCCCGGGTCCCCCTGCCGGCGCCCCGTCCCGACCACCACCGGGACGGGGCGCCGGCGCGGTTGAGACCTTCGTGCGACCGGTTCCCTCGCGCACACAAGCCGGCGCGACCGGACCTCTCGCACGGCGGGCTCGACCTGACCAGTCCTCTCGCACCACCCGCCCGCCGCGAGCGGTCCCCAAAACCCCGAACAACCCAGCCAACCGTGCGGCCCCTCCCCCAAACCGCCCCACAACCCCACCCCCCTGCGTAGGTTGACCCCGTGCGCGACATCAGCAGCTCACTGGCACGGCAAGCCCTGCTCGTCGCCCTGGTCTGTCTGGTCTGTGACGTCGCTCTGTTCTCCCTGCGCGGGCCGCTCCCCGAGGCCGGTTGGCGGGGCTGGGTGGTTTTGGCCGGGGCGGTGGTCGTCGACGGGGCGCTCGCCGGAGCGGCGCGGTACGCCGGCTGGGTGGCGGGGGCGCATGCCGTCCTCTTCGCCGCCGCGCCCTTGCTGTTGTGTACGTGCACCGGGTTCGTCGTGGGCAACAACGCGGGCATTCTCGTGGCCGGGTACCGGGCCGGGGCGTGGCTCCGGACCGGCCCGGCGGTGGCCGCGCTCGCAGCGATGCTGGTGGGTGTAGGGGCGAGTGAGCTGTTCGGGGGTGGCCGGGGGGCGAACCCGGCGTTGATCGGGGTGAGCATGGCGGTCTCGGCGTTGCTGCCGTGGCTCGTCGGGCGGTACACGACGGCCCGAGGCGCCTACATAGCCGACCTCGAGCGCGAAGCGGAAACCCGCCAACGGCACGAAGCCGAAGCCGTCCGGCGCGCGGTGCAGGAGGAGCGCGAGACGATCGCCCGTGATCTGCACGACGTGATCTCCCACCACGTCAGCGCGATCGGCGTCCACGCGGGCGCGGCCCGGCTCGGATTGCCGGCCGGTGACGGGGCGATCCACAAGTCCCTCGGCGCCGTCGAGTCCGCGAGCCGCTCGGCGATGGCCGACCTGCGCCGGCTGCTGGACCTGCTGCACGCGCGCGGCGACGAAGCCGCCCAGCCGGGGCTCGACAACCTCGACGAGCTGCTCGGCACCGTCCGCGCCGCCGGGTTGCCCGTGCGCCTCACGGTGCAGGGCGACGTCCGCGAAATCCCCGGCTCACTCGACGTCGCCCTCTACCGCATCGCGCAGGAAGCCCTCACCAACGCCCTGCGCCACGGCACCGGCCTCGTCGAGGTCGAGCTGGACCACCGGCGCACGGAGATCGTCCTCACCGTCACCAACGAGGCCGGCGAACCCCCGCCCCCACGCGACGGCGCCCGCCGCGGACTCGCCGGGATCCGCCGGCGCGTGGCGCTCTTCGGCGGCGAAGTCACCTACGGCCGCCGCGAAAACACCTGGCAGGTCAAAGCTCATTTCCCCCTGGAGGTCGCATGATCCGCGTGCTGCTCGCCGACGACCACGCGATGTTCCGCTCCGGCATGCGCGCCCTCCTCGACACGCAGGCCGACTTCGAGTGCGTCGGCGAAGCGGCCGACGGGCGCGAAGCCGTGGCCGAGACCCAGCGCCTCCAGCCGGACGTCGCGGTGCTCGACGTGCGCATGCCGCGCCTCGACGGCCTCGCCGCCACCGAGGCCATCCTCACCACCCCCGGCAACGACACCCGCGTGCGGGTCCTGACCACCTACGACGCCGACGAGTACGTCTACCGCGCCCTGCGCGCCGGCGCCAGCGGCTTCCTGCTCAAGAGCCTCGCGCCCGAGGAGCTGGTGGCTGCGCTGCGCGTCGCGGCGCGGGGGGACGCGTTGATCGACCCGTCGGTCACGCGCCGGCTCATCGCGCACTTCGCCACCAGCCTCGAACCCCGCGCCGCCGAGCCGCCGGAGCTCGCGCGGCTCACGTCCCGCGAGCGCGAAGTGCTGCTGCTCATCGCCGACGCGCGGAGCAACGCCGAGATCGCACGCCGGCTTCACGTCGGCGAGGAGACTGTGAAGACGCACGTCTCGCGCGTGCTCGCGAAGCTCGGCCTGCGCGACCGCGTGCACGCCGTGGTCTACGCCTACCGCAACGACCTCGTCGCGAAGACCACCACGGAAAACCTAGGAGGAACCCGGTGAAACGCTGGATCACGCTGGCCGTCGGCGCGGTGCTGGTGCTGGTGGGAGCCGTCTGGATCCTGCAGGGCGCCGGCGTGATCACCGGCAGTTTCATGACCGGGCAGAAGCTGTGGTTCCTGATCGGGCTGGTCGCGTTCCTGGTCGGCGTCGTGGCCATCGCCGCCACAGCTCGGCGAACCACGAGGAAGTGACTCAGGCCGGCAGCAGCTCGAAAACCGGGTAGCCCGGCGCGATCTCGAGCAGCTTCTCCTCCGGCGCCTTGGCGTCCACACCGTCGAAGAACACACCGACCTCGAACTTCCAGCGCTTCAGGTACGCGCGCAGCAGCACGGGCTTCTCGTCGTCGGCCAGCTCGCGGTACTTGAAACCCTCCACCCGCTTGCCGACCCGCAGCTGCCCTTCGCCGGCCACACGCAGGTTGCGCACCCACTGCGTCTCGCCGCGCGGCGCGACGAGGTAGCGGCCGCCCTCGAACGGCAAGAGGTTCACCGGCACCTCGCGGATCTCGCCGGTCTTGCGGCCCCGCACCATCAGCACGCGGCTGCCCAGCACGCTCACCCCCATCTTGGTGAGCCGCTGCACGAAGTTGTTGAACGCGTCGGTGGCCTTGGCGGGCTCGAGGTAGCGCTTTTCGGTGTTCACGACGTGCCTCCCAGCTGATTCGAGAGCGGTGCTCTCCGTTGAGATCAGTGAACACCACGGCGCACATCCCGTCAAGAGCAGTGCTCTCTATTTTGTGCGACGCTCTCGAAGTGGCACACTTGTCCTCATGACCGCCACCAAGACCGCCCGCGAACGCGCCCGCGCCGAGCTGACGCGGGAGATCAAGGACGAGGCCCGCCGGCAGCTGGGTGAGGTCGGCGCGCACGGCCTGTCCCTGCGCGCCGTCGCGCGTGAGCTCGGCATGGTCTCCTCGGCACTCTACCGCTACTTCCCCAGCCGCGACCGGCTGCTCACCGACCTGATCATCGATGCCTACGATGCCGTTGGCGAGGCCGCGGAGAAGGCCGACCCGGGCGACGGCGACCCGCGCACGCGCTGGCAGGCCGTGTGGCAGGCGACCCGCGCGTGGGCCAAGGCGCACCCGCACGAGTACGCGTTGATCTACGGCTCACCGATCCCCGGTTACGAGGCACCGCGCGACACGATCGTGCCCGCCGCGCGCGTCGCGCTGGCGCTCGCGAAGGTGCTGCGCGAGGCCGACCCGCACGAGCCGGCCGTCACGGCGCCGATGTCGGCGGAGCTGCGCGTGCAGGCCGAGGGGCTCGCCACGGAGCTGGGCGCGCACGCGCCGGCCGAGGTCGTGACGCGGCTGATCGGCGCGTGGACGCAGCTGTTCGGCGCGATCAGCTTCGAGCTGTTCGGCCAGTACGTGGGCAGCGTCGACCCGTCCGACGCCTACTTCGAGCACCTCACCGGGCAGATGGCCGATTTCGTCGGGCTGTGAACCACGCTGTGAAGTACCCCTCCTGAGTCGGTTCACGGGCCGCGTGGAGGCGGTACGTTCGCCGTGACGACTTCGTGGGGAAGGTGGTTCGACGTGGCGGGATGGGCCGAGCGGGTCAGCAGGGTGCGGGTGGTCGGCACCGGTGTGATGGGGCGCGGCATCGCCCAGCTGGCCGCGACCGGAGGTGTCACAGTGGAGCTGGCCGACCTCGACACCGACGCGGTGCGCTCCGCGCTGGACCACGCGCACGGCATGATCGACAAACTGGTCGGCAAGGGCCGGCTGTCCGAGGAAGACGGTCGCGCGGCCAAGGAACGCCTCGTGATGGTCGACGCGCCGTCGTCCCCGGCCGGCGACGTCGACCTCGTGATCGAGGCCGTGCGCGAAGACCTCGAAGCCAAGCGCGTGCTGTTCGGCAAGCTCGAGCAGGTCGCCGGGCCGGACACGGTCTTCGCCACCAACACCAGCTCGCTGTCGGTCACGCAGATCGCCGCGGGCCTGAGCGACCCGGCCCGGGTCATCGGCCTGCACTTTTTCAACCCCGTGCCGCTGATGCGGCTGGTCGAGGTGGTCCCCGGCGTCCGCACGGCGGAATGGCTGCCCGACGAAGCGCTGAAGCTGGTGCGCCGGTGGGGCCACGAACCCGTGCTCGCCAAGGACGCGCCGGGTTTCCTGGTCAACCACGCCGGGCGTGGCCTCAACACAGAGGCGCTGCAGATCCTGTCCGAGTCGCTGGCCGAACCGGCGGACGTCGACCGCATCGCGCGGGACGTGCTGGGGCTGCGGCTCGGACCGTTCGAGCTGCTCGACCTCACCGGCCTCGACGTGTCCCACGCCGTACTCGAAAGCATCTGGAGCGGTTTCCACGCCGAGCCGCGGCTGCGGCCGTCCTGGCTCACGCGCCCGCGGGTGGCGGCCGGGCTGTTCGGCCGCAAGAACGGCGTGGGCTTCTACTCCTACGTCGACGGCAAGCAGGAGGTCGCGCCCGAGCCGGCCGCACCGCCCGCCCCGATCAAGCCCGTGTTCACGGCCGACGAACGCCTCGGCCGGTACCTGACCGCCGCCGGCGTGCAGGTCGTGGCCGACGCGTACCCCGACGCGGTGCTGCTCGTCGCCCAGCGCGGTGAGTCCACTTTGGACGCCGCCGCTCGTGAAGGACTACCCGCCGCTCGGGTCTGCGGTGTGGACGCGCTGGGCGGTTACGAAGGCCGCCTGACCATGTCCGTCCACCCTGGACTCGATCCCGCCGCCGGACGCGCCGCGTGGGGTGCCCTCGCCGCGACGGGCCGCCCGGTGACCATCGTCCAGGACGGTCCCGCGCCCATCGCGCAACGCCTGCTGGCGTCCATTGTGAACACCGCGTGCGCCATCGCCGCCCAGAACCTCGCCGAACCGGCCGACATCGACACCGCCGTCCGCCTCGGCCTCGGGTACCCGCGCGGCCCGCTCGAATGGGGCGACCTCGTGGGGCCGGACAAGGTGCTGCGGGTCCTCAGCGGACTCTTCCAGTCCACAGGGGACCCGCGGTACCGGCCGAGCAGCTGGCTCACCGAGCGCGTGGCACTCGGCCTGCCGCTCACCGCGAAGGGCACTCGGCCGGCCGACCTGCTCTGAACGCCGAGGTCAGGGGCGCCCCCCGACGTGGTGTCCCTGACCTCGGCGTTCGTGTTCAGTCGAAGCTGCAGCCCGGGTTCGGCGCGTCGTCCGACAGCGGCACGCCCGTGGGCACGACGTAGAGAACCATGAGCACCATCGGTGTGGTGCCCTCGTTGCGTCCCTCGTGGACGTGGTCGTCTCCGGCGGGATCCGTGACGGCGTCACCCGCGTGGTAGACCCCGTCGACGGCGCAGCTGGAGTCGTAGTGCGTCAGCGTTCCGGACAGAACCCATCCGCGGACCATGTTGCGGTGGGTGTGCCAGCCGGTGGTGCCGGGCTCGCCCGCGGAACCGGGGCCGAGCGTGAGCTTGCGAAGCAGGTAGTCGGTGTTGCCCACCGTCCACTTGGCCACGTCGACGGAGGCGGCATCCCGGGCGGGAGTGGCCGACGCGACAGCCGGGGTGAACAACGCGGTGAGGGCGGCAACGCCGGCGACGGCGGCCAAGGCGAACTTGCGCATGGAAGACCTCTCTCGTGATCTTCCGCGAAGTTACCCCACGAGCCCTTGTCTGAAAGTTCCTTACTTCACGAACTTGCGGGCATTTCCCACGCTTCGGAACGCCACAATGGACAGATCACCCACGCCACTGCTCCCGGCGTGGGTGATCTCCACCACTCACCAGCGCCGGTCCACCGTGCCGCCCGACGGCGTCCACACGATGTACCCGCCCTGGAAATCACTGCGATAACCGGCGCCCCAGCGGTACTCGTCGGATGTCGGCAGGCCCAGGTACGACTTCTCCCAATCGAGCGCGCTCCAGCGCTTGCGGATCTCGCCCTTCACGTTGTGCGCACCGGTCGCCGGGCTCCAGTAGACGGAGGCGTTGCCGGTGAAGTGGTTGTACCGCGCGGCACCGTTGGGGGTCGAGGTCTCGTCCGTGGTCGGGTAGCCGAATCCGCGCTCCCAGCCGTACGCGGCCCACTTCTGCTTGATCGCGCCACCGATCTCGTGGGCGCCGGTCGACGGTGTCCAGTAGACCGACGCGCCGGAGGTGAAGTGGTTGTAGCGGCCGACGCCGTCGGGCGTCACGGACTCGTCCGTGGCCGGGTAGCCCAGCCCGCGTTCCCAGTCGTAGGCGGCCCACTTCTGCTTGATCGCGCCGCCGATCTGGTGCGCGCCCGTGGCCACGGTGTAGTAGATCGAGCCGCCGCCGCTGAAGTGGTTGTAGCGGCCCACGCCGTCGGGTGTGGCGGCCTCGTCGTTGATCGGGTAACCCATGGTCTTTTCCCAGCCCAGCGCCGCCCACTTCGCGCGGATCAGCCCCTGGATCGTGTGGGCTCCGGACGAGGGTGACCAGTAGATCGATGCCGCCAGGGTGCCGGGCGTGCCCTGCAAGTGGTTGAAGCGCCCGACGCCGTCGGGGGTCCGCGTCTCGTCGGTCACCGGCGGCCCGTAAGCCTGGGGCCCGCCGATCGCCAGGTACTCGGCGAGGATCTGGCCGCCGATCTCCTTCACGCCGGTCGCCGCGCTCCAGTACAGGCGGGCGTTGGCGTACGGGCGGTAGCGCACCGGGCCGTCGACCACCTCGGGGCCGGTCGGCGCGCCGATCAGCGTGCGCAGCGCGGGTTCCGCGGCGTAGCGCTGGTCGATCGCGGTGGCGTAGTTCGCGGTCAGCGTCGTGTCGCTCGCGCCGACGGTGATCGACCACGACGCCGTGGCCGGCCCGTCCTGCCAGCCGGTGAACTTCGACGCGCCGTCGCTGCCCAGCGGCGCCGCGGTGACGTCGAACGTCGCGCCTTCGGTGACCATCGCGCTGCTCACGCCGCCCTCGCTGGGAATGCTGAGCGCGGCCGGCTGCGTGCCCACCAGCGTGAGCCGGTGCTGGCGCGGCATCGCGACGTAGGTCTCGCTCGCCTTCACCCCGGCGCTGTCGGTCACCGTCGCGGTGAACTCCATGCGCGAGTCGGTGTGGTCGGTGAACGGCACGGAGATCACCGGTCCCGTCGCGCCGTCGTCCGGGTGCACGTGGCACGCGCCGAGGTCCGGGCAGTGCCGGATCAACGACGTCCAGGTGACCGGCAGGGTGCCGTCCTCGGCGTCGGTGGCCGTCGCGGTGATCTGCACCGGCTCACCGACGGCGAACGTCTTGTCCGGAGTGGACAGCCGCAGGTCCGGCGAGTGGTTGCCCGGCGCGACCGCGACCGTCGTGGTTCCCCTGGCGCCCAGGGGGTCCTGCACGGTCAGCTGGGCTGTGAACGAGGCTCCCGTGCCGTACTGGTGGCTCGCCGTCGGCCCGGACGCGGTGGTGCCGTCACCGAATTCCCAGGTGTAGGTGAGGGCGTCGCCGTCGAAGTCGTAGGAATCGGTGCCGTCGAAGGAAACCGTGCGCGTGTCGGGGTCCGTCGACGACGTCGCCACGGCGACCGGAGCCGCGTTGTTCGTCGAGTAGCTCAGGCGGCGCAGGCGGCCGCCGTTGAGGTCGGCGAACACGATGTCACCGTTGGGTGCCGAGGAGATCCTCGTGACCCCGCCGATGTTCGCGAACGGCGGCGGGTTCACCGGCGCCTGGGTGAGGGCGCCCTGCGCGTTGTACTTGAGCGTCCACATCTTCTGGCCCGCGTAGTCACCGAAGAAGTACGCGCCCTGATACGCAGCGGGATAAGTCGTTCCACTGTAGACAATGCCGCCGGTGATGCTGTTGCCGTTCGCCGGACCCTCGCCGTGCTGGTGCTCCCACAGCGGTGGCGTGTTCACGACGCGGGCGCAGCGCGCGTCGGTGCTGTAGCCGGGCGTCGGGTGGTTGCCCTCCCAGCAGGGCCACGCCAGGTTCGCGCCCGGCTGCACCACGTCGACCTCTTCCCAGAGGTACCAGCCGACGTCACCCACCACGGGCAGGCCGCTCTTCGGGTCGAGCGTGAAGCGGAACGGGTTGCGGAAGCCGCTCGCGAACACCTTGCTGCGCGTGGCATCGGGCGCCGAAGCGCTGTAGTACGGGTTGCTCGCCACTCCCTTGCCGTCCTGCGTGATGTGCAGGATCTTGCCGGACGGCGAGTCGAGGTCCTGCGCCGCGAAGGCGACCTCGTTGGTCTTGCCCGCGTCGCCGTTGTCGCCGACGGAGTACCACAGCGTGCCGTCGGGCGCCGGGATCACGGTGTCGAGGCCGTGGATGTAGAAGGCGCTGCCGGGCAGCTCGAAGAGCACCTTTTCGCTGCTCAACGCGGTGGGGTGCCCGTCGCTGTCGAGGCTCACGGTGAAGCGCGCGGCGCGCAGCACGTACCGGCCGCCACCCGTGCTCACGGCGCGGTTGAGGTAGAGCTGGTGCGAGGTGGTGTAGTCCTGGGCGAGCGCGATGCTCGTGAGCCCCATGTCACCCTGCGTCTCGACCGGGAAGCTCGCGATCTGCACCGGCGCGCCCGACCCGTCGGTGGGGACCCAGTTCACGACCCCGCTCTTGCCCAGCGCCAGCACGCTGTCGTCGGGCAGCCAGGCGAAGTCGGTGAAGTCGTACGGAGAAAGCCCCGTGGGCGTGTCCCGCAGGACGAACCCCGCCGGCAGCGTCGGTGTCCCGTCGTCAGCCGCGGCGGCCGCGGTGGTGATCGGAACGAGCGCCACGGCCAGCACGGCGGCCGTGAGGAGCGAGCGGAGCTTGGTGAGCGTCTTGCGGGCCATGCAGAGATCCCCTTCCCGAGTGATCTGTAATCGCTCGAAAAGGGGACCTCATTGCGGCGATCGGGTGATATTTACCCGAACGTGATCGTTTCGGTCAGGGCACGACCTGCACCACATCACCGACGTGCAGGGTGTTGTAGAACTTCAGCGACGAAGACGCCGAAAGGTGCACGCAGCCGTGCGAGTACGTGCTGAGGCTGCCCTGGTGGAAAGCGTCGCCGGGGTAGAAGAAGACCGAGTTGGGCATCGGCGCGTTGTCGAACTCGCGGCTGTAGTGCATCTTTTCCTTCGACAGCACGTGGAACGAGCCCGTCGGGGTCACGTTGCCCTTGCGCCCCGGCAGCATGGCGACGGGGCCGTAGATGATCTTGCCGTCCTGCAGCAGCCACGCCTTGTGTGCCGAGAGGTCCACACACGCGGCCGTGCCCGACGCGGCGGCGGCCTTGGCGCACGGCACGTCGGCCGTCCGGGTCACCGGCGGCTTCGGCTTGGTCGTGGGCGCCTTCGGCTTGGTGGTCGGCGGTTTGGTGGTCGGCGGCTTGGTCTTGGTGGTGGGCGAGCTCGTGGTGGCCGGGGCGCTGCTCGTGATCGCGGGCGCGCTGCTCGACGTGGCCGCCGAGGTCGTCGGGGCGCCACCGCCGCCGGCGCCCGCCGCGACCGCGCCACCACCGGTCACCGGGGCGGGCGCCGAGCCGCCGCCCGAGCACGCGGCGAGCGCGAACGCACTGGCCACGGCCGCGATCCCCACCAGAAGCCTCTTCACGATCCGGTACCCCCACGCCATTCGAAGTCGGTCGAACTTGTCACGGGGATAGACGACCGTCGCCCCGCGCGGGTTGCGGGTCGAATGTCACGAATTCGGTACAGCCTCCACCCCGGCGTCCACCCGGGGGTGGACTCGGCGATCCACCCGAAACCCGCCCGGGAGCCGACGAATCCGCTGGCCGAAAAGACGAACCTGGGTGTCACCACCGACCAAGGAGTCCCCGTGAACTTCGGCCCGCTCACCATCGTCGTCTACGTCGCCCTCGCGGCCCTCGTTCTCTACCGCGTCGTCTACAAGCAGCTGCGCGGCACGCTGCTGAGCCGCAAGTCGCTGATCACGATGCCGCTCGTGCTCACCCTGATCGGCGTGGTCACCGTCGCCGACGCCCTGCCGAAGGCGAACACCGGCGAGCTCGCGCTGCTCGGCGCGGACATCGTGGTGCTGGTCGTGCTCGGCCTGGCCCGCAGCGCGAGCACCTCGCTCACCGCCCGCGGCACCACGACCTTCCAGAAGGGTTCGGCGCTCACGCTCGTGCTGTGGCTCGCCACGATCGGCGCCCGCGTCGGCTTCGGGTTCCTCGGCGGGTACCTCGGTATCGACGGCAGTCTCACCTCGGCGTCGATCATGCTGACGCTGGGCCTGAGCATCGGGGTGCAGAACGCGCTCACCTACCACCGCATCCAACAGCGCGGTCTGCCGCTCGCCGAGCAGAGCCGGCCGGCGGTGCGTGCCTGACGCACGGCGAACCACTCCCGGTCCCCCTGCGGGCCGGGATTTCGTCATCCCCCGACCTGGGCCATCACGCGGGCGTACATCCGCGCGGGGCTCGGCGCCGGGTGCAGGAAGCCGGGCAGCGGCGGCAGGTCGCGCACGAACGGGCCGAGGTGGGCGAACAGCTCGTCGGCGCCGGCCGGGCGGTGCGCCGGGTCCTTCGCCAGCGTCGCGGCGAGCAGGGCGTTGAGCGCGGCGGGCACGCCGGCGACGGCGGGCGGCGCGTCCTTCACCTGCTTCTCGAACACGGCGTACGCGGTGGGCCCGGTGAACAGCTGGCGGCCGGTGAGCATCTCGTGCAGCGCGCAGCCCAGCGCGTACAGGTCACTTCGCGGCTCGGCGAGGCCCCGCTGGATCTGCTCTGGCGCCATGTACGACGGCGTCCCCAGCAGCTGGCCGGCGCGCGTGAAGCGGGCGACGTCGGCTTCACGCAGCACAGCGAGGCCGAAGTCGAGCACCTTCACGCTGCCGTCGGGGCAGAGCATGAGGTTGGCGGGCTTGAGGTCGCGGTGGCAGACGGACCTGGCGTGGGCGGCCGAGAGCACGGCTGCCGTCTGGGCCGCGATCGCCGCCGCCCACGGCACCGGCAGCGGGCCGTGCTCGGCGAGCAGGTCGGCGACCGAGACGCCTTCAACGAACTGCATGACCTGGAACAACCGGTCGTCGTGGGTGCCGAAGTCGTAGAGCGTGGGCACGCCCGGGTGGTCGATCGTGGCGAGGATGCGGGCTTCGCGGGCGAAGCGCTCTTCGAGTTCTTCGTCGCGGCCGGGCAGGCGCAACAGCTTGATGGCGACGCGGCGGTCGAGGTGCCGGTCGTGTCCGCGGTGCACCGCGCCCATCCCGCCGCGGCCCAGCGGCAGCTCGTCGACCTCGTAGCGATCGGCGATCAGCATGGGTTCCCTTCAGGCGCCGGGCCGCAGCCGTCCTTCGGCGAGCGCCGCAAAGCCTAGCCGCACCAGGTCACGGCCGATTTCAGCCGTCTCCCGCAGGGCCCGGTCGAACTCGGCGAGCGCGCGGAACGCGGCGCCGTACGAGCGTTGCTCGGCCAGCGGGTAGCGCGGCACCCTCAGACGGCGCGCGTCGATGCGGGTCGACGCGCTGTGCACCGGGAAGTCGGCTGCGCGCAGGCAGCCGGCGAGGAACTCGGCGTCGAGGCGCGCGGGATCCACGCGGTAGAGCGAAAGTGCGCCGCCGAGCCGCACCGGTGGTCCACTGTGGACTTTGACGGCACCCGTGACCGAGGCGATCACGTCGCCCTCACGGGCGATCACGGCCGCGTCGTCGGGAGCGGCGTAGCCGGTGGGGCCGCGGCCGGCCAGCACGTCGTCGGGGGTGAGCACGAGTTCGTCGCCGTCGCCGGTGCGCGCGGGGGCGTGGTGGATCTCGAGCGCGCCGGCCTTCACGAGCTCGCCGACGGTGGTGTGCGGCGGTTCCTCACCGGCGGGTGCCAGTGGCGGGAGCTCGAGGCCGACGCGGCCGAAAAGCCGTTGCGCGGCAAGGAAAGCCTGGCCAGGGTCCTCGCGCGCGGTGCGGCGCTGGGCCGGGGCGAGGTCGACGTCGTCGTCGAGGAGGTCGATGATGCGCTCGCCGGTGCCGTGGTCGAGGTGGTCGCGCCAGAGGGCCTCGGCTTCGTCGACGGTGGTCTCGGCGAGCAGGACCGTGGCGGGCGCGCGGGTCCCGGGCTCGGGTCTCGTGAGCAGCCACAGGTCGGTGCCGGGGGCGAGCGTGAGCACGGCGCGCAGGGCGCCCGCGCGCAGGAGGTTCGCGCGGATGCGCTTGCCGCTGCGCCGGCCGGCGGCGGCGCCGGGCATGAGGATGGCGACGGTGCCGCCGGGTTTCACCCGCGCGAGGCAGTGTTGCACCCAGGCGAGCTCCGATTCGCCGCGCGGGGGCAGGCCGTACTCCCAGCGCGGGTCGCCGACGAGCTCCTCGTGGCCCCACGTGCGTTCGTTGAACGGCGGGTCGCAGAGGACGACGTCGGCGTGCCGCCCGGTGAAGGCGTCTTCGCGCAGGGAGTCGCCGGCGTGGATTTCGGTGTCGACGCCGTGCAGGCGCAGGCGGAGCGCGGCGATGCGGGCGGTGGTGGGGTCGCTGTCCTGGCCCTGCACGTGGGCGTGCTTGGTTTCGAGCAGCAGGGAGCCGAAGCCGCACGCCGGGTCGAGCACGGTGGGCCCGGTCGTGGTTCCGTTCGCGGTCCCGTTCGCGCCGGTGAGGCGGACGAGCAGGCTCGCATATGCGGGCGCGGTAGGGGAGACGCGGCGGGCGTGGGCTTCGAAGTAGCGTTCGCAGAGCTGCTCGAACGTCCAGGCCGCGCCGCTTTTCGTGGCGACCTCGGTGAGCCGGGTGAGCAGCTCGGGATCCTGGTCGTGCTCTGCGGCGTGGGCGAGGTAGGCACCGGCATCGGCGACGCGTTCGCCCAGGTCGAGGTCGTCGCCGAGGGCGCGCAGGCGCTGCCAGGCCTGGTCGATCGGCGCGAGCTCGACGGGCCGGCCGCGGCCGCTCAGCCACTCCTGCACGGCGGGCAGCGAGAACAGCGGGCTGGACGCGGTGCCGCCGACCGGCCGTGGGAAGTCTTCGTGGCGGCGCCGCCAGTTGCTCACCGCGGCGCGGCGCACCCCGGCGAGCCGGGCGATGTCGGCGGCGCTGACCGTCGCGGTGTCGTCCATGGCCAGCACGATAGCTGATGACTGGAGTTTCCCGCGTTTTGCTTGTTAACTCAATCAACCAATGGTTTCATGGTGGCATGGTCACCAACCAGACCCGGTTCACCCTGCGCTACGCCGCGGGCTCCGACACCGGGCGACGACGCTCGATCAACGAGGACTCCGTCTACGCCAGCGGACGCCTGCTCGCCGTGGCCGACGGTATCGGTGGTCAGCCCTACGGGGAAGTGGCCAGTGCCACCGCGGTCGGCGTGCTCGCGAGCCTGGACGGCGAACTGCGCTCGCTCGACCTCACGTCGATCGACCTGCAGAGCACCCTCGCCGACGGCGTGCGGCGCGTCGGCGAACGCCTCGCCGAGGTCGCCGAGCAGGACCCGGCCACGCGCGGCATGGGCACCACGCTCACCACCCTGCTCTTCGACGGCACCCGCTTCGCCGCCGCCCACATCGGCGACTCCCGCGGCTACCTGCTGCGCGACGGCGAACTGCACCGCCTCACCCGCGACCACACCCTCGTCCAGGCCCTCGTCGAGGACGGCCGCATCTCCCAGGCCGACGCGATCGACCACCCGCGCCGCTCGCTGCTCATGAAGGCCCTCCAGAGCACCGGCTCGGGCGACCCCGACGTCTGGGAGTTCATCCCCGCCGAGGGCGACCGCCTGCTGCTCTGCTCCGACGGCCTCACCGCCGGCGCCGGCGAACCCGCCATCGCCGAAACCCTCGCCACCGGCACCCCCGGCGAAGCCGTCCCGGCGCTCATCACCCTCGCCAACGACGGCGGCGGCCCGGACAACATCACCATCGTCGTGGCGGACGTCGTCCCGGCTTGACCCCTCCGCAGTTCGGCTCTCCGGCCCACCGGGGCAGGACTCGGCAGACGTGTCCCACCGCCGCGCCGCGGCCGCACCGTTTCCCGGTGTCGCGCACGCCGACGTCGTCGAGCTGATCTCCGGCACGCTTCCCCAGCGTGCACCGCGCGACCCCGGCCCACCTGCGGGACCGCACCACCCCATCCGGTACCCTTCTCCACGGAGGATTGGCCGAGCGGCCTAAGGCGCACGCTTGGAAAGCGTGTTGGGTTCACGCCCTCGCAGGTTCGAATCCTGTATCCTCCGCCGCACCAAACGACGAACGCCGGGCAACTCGGGTTGCCCGGCGTTCGTCGTTTCCGGGATCACCGGCGGACGAGCCGGAACCGGTGGCGACCCCACCGACGATCCAAAAACCCGAATTTCCTTTCACCTGCCCGATTTCTCCCCCCAGCTCACCGTTGCCGAAGCGTTGCTGATCGACACCTCCGCAGGTCAACGCCCACCCGAGGACCTCCGAAATCGGCCCCGACGCGACCCGCTACGCTCCTGCGCAGACTCGATCGTAGAAGTTCGGAGAGGTTCCTCGGTGTCACGAATACCGGCCTGACCTGGGCGCGGCCGTTCGCGCGCGAACCTCGAAAACCGCAGGTCACCATGGCTGGAACACGGTTCGGGGGTACCGCGACAGACCGCCGCCCGCGAGGCCCCGGACGTTACCCACGTCCGGGGCCTTGTCGATTCTCCCCCAGTTCCTCACTTACCGAAGACACCTGATCACGCTAAGTTTGTACGTGGTCGTTCCAGCCCCGACGCACCGAGGAGTCCGCCCCCATGCCCGGAGTGGAAGAGATCCGCGCTGGCATCGCGCTCGCGAACGAGAAGGCGTCCGCGAGCATCGCCGCCCTGCAGCAGGCAGCGCAATCTCTCGAAGAAGCCCAGCTGTCGCTTTCCCAGGCGACGCAGGGCAGCAGTCAGCACGAGGTCAACCAGGCCCACGGCCTGCTGGCCGAAGCGCTGAACGGGATCACCGGGATGCAAAGCACCATCCAGGCCAGTATCTCGTCGGCCGACTCCTACTCGGCCCGGCTGTAACCGCATGTCGGGACTCGCCGAGATCCACCAGTTGCTCACCGCCGCGATGAGCGGGCTCACCGACGGGCGCGCCCACGCCGAGCGGGCCAAAAGCCTGCTCGGTGACGCCCGCAGAGCGCTCGTCGACGCACAGGCGAAGGCCGATCCTTGGCTGCCGTCGCAACTGGATCAGGCCGACGAGGGACTCGACCACCTCCTCACCCGCCTAGCCGCCGCCGACGACCTGGTGAGCGGATACCAGTCACGCCTGTAGGGAAGAACCCGTTACTGATCCGGCCAAAAGTAGGCCGCCCCCTCGAGAAGAGGTGACCGTTGCGACACAAGCCATGCGGCCGTGACTGTGGCCGGATTGGTAACGAATGGCACAGCCTGATGAGCGACGCCAATGGCCAGTAAATCCGCCGAGCAGCGCAACCGCGTTCAGACGGCGCTGGACCGGGTCCGGCACCAGATCGGGCTCGTGCTCGGTGCCGCCGCCGGCGCCCGCGAGGCCGCGGAGGCCGACGTGGCGCGGCTCGCTCTCGAACAGGAAATCGTGCGGGTCGGCATGAACCACGCCGATGCCGAGCAGCAGACGGAATGGGCGCGGCACCCGGCCGCGCACGAAGTGTTCGCTTCGCTCGGCGGCGTGCGCAACGCGTTCTACACCGATTGGAGCTCGGGCCCGGGCGCCCTGCGGGACCTGGTGGCGGCCAACGCCCCCGGCCCCGCGGGGCGGCCGCCGAGCGAATGGCTCGGGCGCGTGGGGACCAACCCCGGCATCACCGCGCCGGGGCTGTGGCGCGTCGGCTCGGCGACGGCGGCCGGCCGCGACATCTCGCGGACGTTCGACGTCGCCGTGCCCCTGCTCGACGAATCGCACCTGCAGATCACCTCCGCGCCGAAGACGCGGCCGGTGATCGACGGGATCGTGCAGAACCTGCTGATGCGGGTGCTCTCGACGTTCGAGCCCGGCGCCGTGAAGATCCACCTGTGGGACATCGGGCAGCTCACCGCGATCCTGCCCGACCTGTACCCGATCAGCCGCACCAGCGCGCTGTCGCTGTATGACCCGACACGGCTGGAAGACCTGCTCGACGAGCTCGCCGGCCACATCCGCCGCATCCACGCCACCGGCATGCAAGCCGGGCACACGTCGTTGCGGGAGCTGCGGCGTGCGAGCAACCAGCGCGTGGAGCCGTACCGGATCGCGGTGCTCTACGGCAACGGCGAGACGCTCGAACCCGAGCTGGCGCGCGACCTCAAGCGCGTGGCCAGCGGCGCGCTCGCCGCCGGCATCTGCCTCATCCTCATCGACGTGCCCACCGCCGTGAGCGCGTCGGTCGAATCGCTGAGCCTGCTCGACGAACGGCGGGCGATCAGCAGCATGACCGGCACCGACCTCGTCGTGGACCTCGATCCGCCGCTGCCTTCCGGCCAGGTGATCCGCGCGGCCGGGCGGATCGCGGAAGCGTTGATCGCCAAGCAGGGCGGGCCGCGGTCGTTCGCCGACCTGCTGCCCACGGAGTTCGGTCAGGAGAGCTCGGCGCGGGAGCTGCGGGCGCCCGTCGGGTTCTACGAGGGCGAGGCCGTCGAGGTCGTGATCGGCGACGCGAGCCCCCACGCGCTCATCGGCGGGCCCAGTGGTTCCGGCAAAACGAATTTCCTCTACGCACTCCTGGGCAGCCTCGCCGCGCGGTATTCGCCGGACGAACTCGCCCTGTACTTGCTGGACTTCAAGGAAGGCGTGTCGTTCGCCGGGCTCGCGCCCGGGCGCAAGGACGCGAGCTGGCTGCCGCACGCGAAGCTCGTGGGTGTCAACGTGAACACCGACCGCGAGTTCGGCCTGGCGCTGCTGCGGTTCCTCGCCGACGAGCTGCGCCGGCGTTCGGCCGCGGCCAAGGAGCACGAGGTCACCAACCTGGCCGACCTGCGTGAGCAGGACCCGGGTGGGCACTGGCCGCGGATCGTCGCCGTGATCGACGAGTTCCAGTACCTCTTCGCCGGCCGCGACCAGGTCACGGCCACCGCGACGCAACTGCTGGAGGACATCGCTCGGCGCGGGCGTTCGCAGGGCATCCACCTCGTGCTGGCGAGTCAGGACGTCGCCGGCATCGAGGCGTTCTGGGGCAAGCCGGCGGTGTTCGAGCAGTGCACGCTGCGCATCGCGATGCCGAAGGCACGGCGCGTGCTCGCGGAGACCAACAACGCGGCCGTGTCCGCGCCGAAGTGGCACGCGGTGATCAACCACGACTCCGGCGTGGCCCACGGCAACCTGCTCGCGCACATCCCCGATGCCAGCAGCCGCAACGTGTTCGTCGACCTGCAGCACAAGCTCTGGGAGCTCTACTCCGGGCGCTTCCCGCGCCCCCGACTGTTCGACGGCGCGCATTCGCCGGTGCTGGAACAGTTCCCGGCGTACACGGAGCTCAAGCCGACGTCCCGCCCGCGCGCGCTGCTGGGCCAGTCGATCGACGTGACGGAGGCCGCGCAGGGCGTCGAGCTGCCTCGCGCACCGGGCCGCAACGTCGCGGTGCTCGGCGGCGCGTCGGCCGAAGCGCTGTCCATCATGGACTCCGCGGCGCGGTCGCTGGCGCGGCAGTACGAGATCGGCGAGGTCGAGTTCGTGCTGTACTGCGCGATCGACGCGTGCGCGCCGGCCGTTCTCGAGCTCACGGACCGGCTGCGCGCCGAGGGCCACGTTGCCGATCTGATCGACGACCCGACGGCTCTGCTCACCTCCATTGTGGACGGCGAACTCGGCGGCCCGTCGCGGATTCTGTTGCTGTACGGCGTGGACGCAGCGTTGCCGGCACTGGAGACGAAGGCGCCCGGCCAGCTCAAGAGCGGCCTCGACCACCTGCGCACGGTGCTGAAGACGGGCCCGGGCCACGGCGTGCACACCATCGGCTGGTGGCGCAGCATCGCGCGCCTCAAGGACACCCTCGGCTTCGGCGGCACGGACGACATCGGCACGTGGGCCGCACTCGACGTGCAGGGCAACGAACTCTCGCCGTTCGCCGCCGGTCTTGTCGTGCACTGGTCGCCGCGGCCCGGCCGGGCGCTGTTCTTCGACCGCACCACGCACGGCGCACCGGAGGTCATCATCCCCTTCCAGCGCCCCGAGCAGACGGGAGACCCGGCATGACGGACGGTGCCAGCGCGGCCATGCGCTACAAGGAGATCGTCGGCCTGGCCCGCGGTTCGGCCGACAACCTGCGCGCCTGGGAGCTCGCCCGCGCCGACGAGATCGACCACCAGCTCGCCGACGCGCACGCCGCCGTCGCCGCCGCGAAGGAACGCGAGGAGAAGGCCGCCGAGCGCGCGTCGCGCTGGTGGAAGATGGCGCTGCACAACGTCGCCCGCCTCAACTTCCTCGAACCCGCCGACGACCCCCAGCCCGTGCCGACGGCGCGGCCGCAGTACCTCGATCGGTACCTGGAGGAAGTGAAGCCGTCGTACCAGGAGCTGGTGCAGGCGGTGCTGGCGCTGGGCTGGCGCGCCAAACGCTGACGGCTGGTTGCCGAACCACCACGTCGGATCGCCCGTTCGCTTGCCGGCCGCCGATTCCGGCAAACGCCGGAGGCCACCGTGGGGAAAGACGGTGGCCTCCGGTGAGAAGAGCGAACCTACTTGCGCGGAGCCGTCCGCCCCAGCAGCTGGTCCAGGTAGTCGAGCAGGTCGTAAGCCAGGTCCTCCAGCTGGTTCCCCGACGACGGCCGGAACCGCACGATCTGCGGGTCGTGGTCACTCGCCTGGTCGGCGAACTCGGCGTTGATGTGGACCACGTCGTAGTCCACGCCGCGCAGTGACGGCGAGGCCAGGATGTGGTCGAGCACCTGCGACTGGCCCTCGAACACGTAGCTGTACCGCTCGGCGGCGGGCAGCGTCGCGATGAGGTCCTTCAGGCCGCCCGACGTCAGCTGCGACAGGGCCGGCGAGAACTGGTAGTCGTTGAGGTCGCCGGCGACCACCACGTTGGCGTTGCGGTCGGCCGCGAGCAGCTGCGACACGAATCCGCGAAGCACCGTCGCCTGCTTCTGGCGCTGTACCTCGGAGCTGCGCACCGGAGGCTGGAACCGGCCGTGCGTCGGCTGGTCGCCGCCCTTGGAGTTGAAGTGGTTGGCGATCACGAACACCGTGCGGCCCTTGAACACGAACTCGCCGGCCAGCGGCTTGCGGCTGTCGGTCCACGCGTCGTTCGTCGGGTCGACGCGGCCCGGGGACTGCGTGAGGTGCACCTTGCCGTGGTCCTTGGTCACCCCCACCGACGACGTCGCGCTGCCGCCCGGACGGTCCACGAACGACACTCGCGCCGGGTTGAACAGGAAGCCCACGCGGATGTTGCCGCCCGGCTCGCCGCCGTCCTCGTCGTTGGCCGGGTCGATCTCGCGCCACTGGTAGTGCGGGCCGCCCGCCGCGACGATCGCGTCGGTGAACTTCTTGAGCGTGACGTCGGCGGTGACCACACCGTCGTCGGTGGCGCCGTCGTTGTCCTGGATCTCCTCCAGGGTCACGACGTCCGGCGCGGCCAGGTTGTCGACGATGCCGTGCGCGAGCTGCGCGAACTTCGTGTCCGGGTCGGACGGCGCGAGGTTCTCGACGTTGTACGTCGCCACCGCGAGCTGCCCCGGCCGCTGGCGCGCCGTGACCTCCTTCTGCAGGTGGTTGTCCTTGGCCGGGCCCATCTGCGACGCGAAGAGCGTGTAGCCGCCGAAGCTGCTGTACTCCACCGGGCCAGATGTAACACCGGCCAACACGTCACCGGTGTTGACCTTCGGGAACGGCTGCTGGTCGAACGGGATGATCGACTGCACCTTCAGCACGCCGGTGTTGATCTTGTCGTAGCCCAGGTAATCGGTGCCACCGCGCGGAGTCGGGTTCTGCTGCGGCTTCGTGGTCACGTAGAGCTCGTCGAAGTCGTTGCTCGGGCCGACGACCCGCGCGTCGGAGATGCTGACGATCTCGCTCTCGTGCGACTCCCAGAAGTCCAGCGCGTACTTCGCCGGCTCCAGCGGCAGGGCTTCGATGTTGCCGCCGGCGTTGGGCGCCAGCACGTCCGGGATCTGGTCTGGCGTGATCTTCGTGGGCGCGGGCAACGGGTTCCCGTGCGCGCCGACCGTCCACTGTGCACTGGACAGCTCGGTGAGCGACTGGTAGTTCGACGTCGCCGGGGCGTCGGGGTAGAACTCCTTCACCGTGCCGGCCGCGGTCACCGCGTCGCCGACGGTCACGGCGGGCGTGGTCGAACCGGTGAACACGAACAGGCCCTCGCTGGTGCGCGGGTCGCTGTCGGGGTTCGGGTCGGTGAGCCAGAAGCCACGCGCGGAACCGAAGGTGCGCACGGCGGTGACGACACCCGTGACGTCGCTGACCTTCTTGTCTTTCAACGGCGAGAGCCGCGTGGTGCCCTGGATGTCGTGGATCTTCGCCGGCGTGCCCGGGTCGACCGGGCCGGTGTCGCCACCGCCGGCGGTCTCGCCCTTGGAGTTGGTGGGCGTCGGGTCGCCGACGGTGAAATCGGCGCTGTTGTCGTCCGTGTCGGCGAGCGATGCGGCGCGCGCGGCCGAGGTGGTGTTCGACAGCGTCCCGGTCGGGCTGCCCTCGCGGATTACGGCGTCACCGAAGCCGACGAGGTCCTTGACCTGCGGGTCGGCCTCGCAGTCGGCAGCGGTCTTGCAGGTCAGCGCGGTGGTCCCGGTGACGAGCGCGATCGTGCCGGCGGTGCCGGACATCGAGATCGTCCCGGTCGCGTCCGGAGTGGGCAGCGCGACGGTGCCGCCCTGACCCTTCGATTCCGCGACGAGGTAGCGGCCCCCAGCCGCCACCGAACCGGCGAGCTTCGTGACCTGCCACGTGCTCGACGCACTGGCCGAGGCCGGCAGGTACTGCACGCTGAAGCCGTCGAGCGCGAGCGGCGCCCCGCCGCGGTTGGCCAGCTCGACGAAGTCGTTGGTGAGCGTTGCGCCGGCGTTGCCCCCGCCGCCGTAGACCTCCGCGATGACCGCGTCCGCGCTGGGTGCGGCGAGTGCGGCGGGAGCGCCGCTCACCACAAGACCCACGACGGCAGCGGCGGTCAGCACGCTCTTTCTTCGACCGGATATGGTCACCCTGAGTCCCCTTTGCCTGAACGGTCGACGCATCGTCCCCCGAACAAGCGAAGGGAAGAAAGACTAAGAGGCAACGATTCGTAACGAGTTCGCGGAATTACCTCCGAGGGACGGGTTGACACAGTGATCTCTCTCGTGCTCGGCGGAGACGTCAACGTGCAGGGCCGAACTGAGCCGAAAAAGGCATTCCGGGCGCTGGCTCCGTTGCTGAGCGGGGCCGACCTGCGCTTCGTCAACCTCGAGGGCCCGCTGTCGGGCTCGATGGGTGACCACGGCGGTCTGGACATCCCGCACAAGCCCGATTGGCGGCATTCCGCACCCGAAATGGTCGAGGCGCTCACGGCGGCCGGCATCGACGTGGTGTCGGTGGCCAACAACGTGACGTACCCGCCGCCGGCCATGCTCGCGAGCCTGTCGGTGCTGGAGAAGGCCGGGATCGCGTACTGCGGCGGCGGTCCGAACCTCACCGCCGCGCACACGCCGGCCGTGATCGACCGGGCCGGGCGCCGCGTCGCCTTCCTCGCGTACACGTCGCTGTGCTGGCCGATCGGTCAAGAGGCGAAGGCCGACTCGGCGGGTGTCGCGGTCGCCGGCGCGTACACCTCCTACCAGCCCGATCCCCGCGTGCTCGACGTGCCGGGCCGGCCGCCGATCGTCCACACCACACCGGTGCCGGCGGATCTGGAGCGCCTGGCCGCCGACGTGCACCGCGCTCGCGCGACGGCCGAGCACGTGGTCGTGTCGATGCACTGGGGCCTGCCGGGCGAGGAACTCACCGAGTACCAGATCGCCTACGCCCACGCGATCGTCGACGCGGGGGCCGACCTCGTGGTGGGTCACGGGCCGCACAGCATCCAGGCCGTGGAGGTCTACCGCGGCCGCCCGATCCTCTACAGCCTCGGCAACCTGGTGTTCGACTGGCCCGCGATGCGCGGGCGCCACGTCGACGGGCTGCTCGCCGGGTGCCTGCTCGGCGAACGGCCGCGGCTCGAGCTCATCCCGGTGCGCCGCGGTGAGGACAACGAGTGCGTGCCACTGGCCGGTGAGGCTGCGGCGCAGGTGCTGAGGCACGTGGCCGAGCTGTCGGCGAAGCGGTCCACAAAGGTGGCCGTGGGCGCGGGGATCGGCACGGTCGAAGGGTTCCTGGCGCCGAAGCGGTGAGGGCGTTTTGGCTGGTCGTCACCCGGACGGCCCATCTGTCTTAAATGCAGCTCAAGCTTTGGCGCGGTCCGTCCGCGACGGCGGTACCTTTACTCGCGAGCGACCGGAAAGTGGCGCAGACCACTTCCTCGGCAGCTCACGGGTCGCACACCGCGGGGGGAGGCGACACGATCACATGGGGGTTGATCGTGTTCGGCTCGCGCGGTTAGGCGCCCCGCTGGGGAACGCCGCGGACGCGGGACATTCCGCTTCTCCCGCGACCGCGGCGTTGGCGAGCTTTGCCCCGGGGGACGTTCGTGGGTGGGCGCGGTTCGCGGCCGCGCCCGCTCACGAACGGTATTTGCCGATGAGCGTCTTGGCTCCCGAGAGCGCGGCGCGGCCGGCGCCCTTCGCGCCGGCGGCGAGGAACGTGGTCCAGTCGAAGTAGTCGCGCCAGAGCACGATCCGGCCGTTCTCGACCTCGAAGGTGCCGCACACCCAGAATTCGGCCGCGAAGGAACCGCGGCGCAGCACGTCGGTGCGTTCGGTGAGCACGACGTTGCCGTCCGCGGCGATGTGGTGCGTGCGTGCTTCGAACCCGGTGCCGAACCGGGTCAGCAAACGAAGTTGCTTTTCCACCGCCGTGAGCCCGCGGGCGGCCGGCAGCGGAACGTTCTGGTAGGTGATGTCCACGGCGACGTGGCTCAGTGCCCGTTCGACGTCCATGTCCTCGAGCGCCTTCAGGAACGAGGTGACCACGGCTTGGGGTGCCTGGGGTTCGGTCATGTGCCCAGGTTAGGCCCGTATGGCCGATCGGCCCCACCACTTGGCGGTGAACGAACGCGTGGCGTTGCAGGTCGGTCATTTTCCGTTCGCGGAACAACAGCATCTGTCCCTTGGCTTCATCCCGGGGGTCACTAACGCTCCGAAGTCGACGGCCGCGATTTCTGCGCCCATCACCCGACAGTGGAGACGGAGAGTGAACAGTTCGACGGTCGATTTCCCACACCTCTCGGTGACCGTGTGGATCTCGGCGGAGGCCGTCGTCGGTGAAGCGCCGAGCACGTGAATTGGCTTTGTTACACGACAATTGGCCCGGCGCCGTGGCGAATCACTCGGTTTCCGGGCCGCGGTGCCTTTCCGGGGCAAGGATGTGGGATCGTCGGCGGTGGCGCCGGGTGACGTCGTGGCCCCTCACGAAGGGGAACTGTCCTTCGCCCGGCCGAGTGACCACACAGGACGTGATGA
Organism: Amycolatopsis sp. NPDC004368; assembly: GCF_053602515.1. Classification (NCBI taxonomy): domain Bacteria; kingdom Bacillati; phylum Actinomycetota; class Actinomycetes; order Pseudonocardiales; family Pseudonocardiaceae; genus Amycolatopsis; species Amycolatopsis sp. NPDC004368. The sequence goes on from NZ_JBSGDT010000032.1 coordinate 78,305, forward strand.
GGTTAGATCTCCCCCTACAGGGTGGCGAGGTCGGGGCCTGGCCACCTTGATCTGGTTGTTGTTCCGGGAAGGGGAGGGCCCATGGCGAGCTCGACGAGCGAACGCCTGCGCGCCGCGGCCGCCGCGCTCGACAAGGCCGCGGCCGACGCCGACCAGGCGGCCGGCCGCTTCGCCGAGGCGCGCCTGGAGTCCACGCCGTTCGGCATCTCCGCGCCCGCCCGGGAACTCGCCGCCCGCTGGGAAGCGGCCCTCGCCGCGCGCGACGTCGACGCCCGCGTGCTGGGCGACGCGACGTCCGACCTGGCCGGCCGGCTGCGCATGACCGCGGGCGGCCACGCCGAGAAGATCCGCCCCTCCGTGGCGACGGCGCTGTTCACCTGATGCCCTTCCTCCACCCCGCCCTGGAAAAAGCCGCCGCGACCCTCGAGCCGCTGCGCAAGGCCGGCGCGCGCCTGGGCGCCCCGGACCCCGTGGCCGCCCTCCGGCAGATCGACTGTTCACCCCCGGCGATCCGCGAGTCCGCCCGCACCCTCTCCACCGGCCGCGACGTCCTGGTGACCGCCCGCCTCGCCTTCGAAAGCGGCGCCCACCGCGCGGAACGCCGCTGGGGCGGCGAGCCCGCCGCGCTCTTCCGCACCCGCGCCGACGAGCTCGACGTGCACTACCGCCAGGCCGCCGAGGCCGCCGCCCGCACCGCCGCCGTCGGTCTCGACCTGGCCGACCTGCTCGACCGCCTCGCCGCCGAAACGGCCACCCAGGTCACGCACATCGCAGGCACCGCTGCGGCTTCCGCCGTGGCCGTCCTGGCGGGCGACCGCTCCACCACCTCGGTCCAACCGGTCCTCGACGCCTGCGCGGCCGTGGCGCGCGCGGTGGCGACGGGCGTCTCGACGATCGCGGAGACGATCTCGTTCCTGGAACCGTTCGGAACACCGGTCCTGCCGTTCGACTGACCTTGCCCGGGATCCGGGCCGGCCAACGCCTGACGCGGCTCGGCCCGCCCCCGGCGCCGTTCGCGGTACTCGGCCGAATGGGCTTCCCCGGCGTCATCTCCGCCTCAGCACAGAGCATTCACCACGACGCGATCGAGACGTTCCGCCTCGGCGTGGTGCCCATCCCAACGCTCGGCAGGCAGCGCGAGCACAGCCAGCAGGAGATCACCGGGGTGGAAATCCCCTTCCACCAAGGGATCGACCTCGAGCTCGCTCAGGGCCTCCGGCACCAACACGTCGACGCCCACGTCCTGGCGCAGCAACAGCCGCACAATCCTCGAACGTCAGCCACGCAATCGGCTTGCGCCGCAACGCGTACACGGCCCGCACAAGCCGCGTCGCATCACCCGGCGGGCCACCCCAGGCCTCGCCCTCGACGTCATCCAGACTCGGTTCGGCTGGTCCTACGCCACTACCACGCCAGAACCCCGCCGCCGGCGCCAAGCCGACATTCAGCCGCGATCACAATGTCCGCGTGTCTGCGACGTAACAGGTGCACCGAATCGCGACCCGACCTCCGGGCCCTGACCAACCCCCCACCGCCGGTCTCTCCCGGCGGCCAGCCAACGCAACCCACCCAGCCAACGCAACCCACCCCGGGGGTCCGGGGGCAACGCCCCCGGGCGGGGCCTGGGGGTTGCACCCCCAGAAACACAGCGAGCGAGGTCTCTCGACGCACTCCGTCGAGAGACCTCGCCCACTCGCGAGCGGTGGCGGTGGGATTTGAACCCACGGACGGGATTAACCGTCACACGATTTCGAGTCGTGCTCCTTCGGCCGCTCGGACACGCCACCGCCGAGAACAATACCGGAGGCCGAAGCCACGGCGTCAGCGGGGTGGCGACGGGTCGAGAAGTACGTCTCCAGCAGCGCAGCGCACTCCTCGGCCAATACCCCACCGTGGACTTCCGGCCGGTGGTTGAGCCGGCGGTCGCGCACCACGTCCCACAGGGAAGCCACGGCCCCGGTCTTCGGTTCCCAGGCGCCGAACACCAAGCGCGCCACCCGGGCGAGCACCAGCGCACCCGCGCACATCGTGCACGGTTCCAACGTCACCGCGAGCGTGCAGCCCTCCAGGCGCCAGCCGTCGCCGTGGACGCGGGCGGCGGCGCGCAGCGCGAGGATTTCCGCGTGGGCGGTGGGGTCGCCGAGTTCGACGCGGGCGTTGCGGGCCGCCGCGAGGAGGCGTCCGTCTGGGCCGAACACCACGGCGCCGATGGGCACATCGGCGCCTGGGCCGCGGGCGGCTTCGAGCGCTGCCTGCACGGCTTCGGTGTCGGCCGGGCGTCTCAGAGCTCGTCCAGCAGTTTCGAGAACTCGGCCGCGAAGCCGCAGCGCTGGGCGATCATCTGGAGCTGCTCGTCGGGGTAGAGATCCACCTCTCCGACGATAACTTCAAGCTCGCCGCCCGGCAGTCCGAGATCGGCGAGGAGGTCGAGGTCGCCTTCGGGCCAGACGGCGTCGTCGTCCTCGTCGGGCGGGTCGACGCGCAGCACGTCGAGCACGTCGGCCGCGATGTCGTAGTCCAGCGCCGCCGCGGCGTCCGAAAGGAGCAGCGACGGCCCGCGCGGGCTCGGCCGCACGATCACGAAGAACTCGTCGTCCACCGCCAACAGCCCGAACGCCGCGCCGGTCGAGCGGAGTTTTCCCAGCTCGGTGATCGCCGCGTCGAGCTCCGTGAGCGCCGCGGGATCGAGCGCACTGCACCGCCACCGACCGTCTTCTCGGACCACTGCCATCGCGAAGCCCGTGACCGGCTCTTGCACCGCCATGCGCACACCGTATTCCGCCGCCCGAGCGAGCGCACGCACGGTGCACCCGAAGCGTCCCTGGTGCCAGTATCGAGCCATGACCGGACCCACCGACCTGCCGACGCTCCCGGACGCCCGCCTCGACGGTCTCCTCGACGCCGCACGGGCTCTGCAGGACCGCACCGTCGCGCTGCGCCGCGCCCTGCACCGCCGGCCGGAGGAGGGGCTGCAGCTGCCGCAGACGCAGGCCGCCATCCGCGAGGCCCTCGCCGACCTGCCGCTTTCCGTGACCGAAGGCCGCGCGACGACGTCGCTCACCGCCGTACTCCGCGGCGCGCGCCCCGGCCCGGCCGTGCTGCTGCGCGGTGACATGGACGCGCTGCCGCTGCACGAGGACACGGGCCTGGAGTTCTCGTCCGAAGTCGACGATTCCATGCACGCCTGCGGCCACGACACCCACGTCGCCATGCTCGCCTCCGCGGCGCGGCTGCTGTCGGCGCGCGTGAATTCACTGGCCGGCTCCGTGGTGTTCATGTTCCAGCCCGGCGAGGAAGGCCACCACGGCGCGCGCTTCATGATCCACGAGGGTGTGCTCGACGCGGCCGGCCCGCGCGTCTCGCGCGCGTTCGGCCTCCACGTCATGGCCAACGTCCCCACCGGCACCCTGCAGGTCCGCGGCGGCGCGATGATGGCGTCGGCCGACACGTTCCGCGTCGCGGTCGTCGGCCGCGGCGGCCACGGCTCGGCGCCGCAGGAGGCCGTCGACCCGGTGCCGGCCGCGGCCGCGATGGTCGGCGCGCTGCAGACGATGGTCACCCGCCGCATCAGCGTCTTCGATCCAGCCGTCATCTCCGTCACCCGGATCGAGGCCGGCACGACGACCAACATCATCCCGGAGACGGCGGTGCTCGAAGGGACCATCCGCACGCTGTCGGAGTCGACGCGCGCGCTGGTCCGCGCCGAGATCCCGCGCGTCTGCGAGTCCGTCGGCGCGGCCCACGGCTGCCGCGTGCTGGCCGACGTCGAGCCGGGTTACCCGCCGACCGTCAACGACGTCGGCGCCGCGGCGGAGGTGCTGGGAGTGGGCGCCAGGGTGCTGGGCGCGGCCAACGTCACCGAGATCCCGCACCCGATCATGGGGGCGGAGGACTTTTCGTATGTGCTGCAACGGGTCCCGGGGGCGTTCGCGTTCCTCGGGGCCTGTCCGCCGGGCGTCGAGCCCGAGGACGCGCCCGCGAACCACTCGAACCGCGTGATCTTCGACGAGGCCGCGATGGCCTCGGGGGTGGCCCTGTACGCGGGGTTCGCGCTCGACGCGTTGCGGGGTTGAGGGGTCCAGTCATGTGGCTGGGCCGGGTGCCCGACGAGCGACAGCCGCAGGTCGTACCAGCCGGAGGCGTCGGTCGTGAAGGTGTGGGAGCCGTGTGCACCCACGACGAACCCGGGGCGGAGCTCACCGGCCGGGTCGATCGTGCCGGTCCAGTGGTAGAGCCGGTTGGGCGTGGTCTGGCTCTGGATCGAGTAGAAGTAGTTGTCGCACAAGGTGAACCCGCTCGCGAGGGCGAGGTGGAACGGCAGCAGCCGGCCGCCGTCGGCGCGCTTCGGGTCTGGAGGGCGGAACACGCCGCGCACGGCCGCGGTGTCGCCGAAGCCGCGGACGCCGGCCGCGGTGCCGTAGTGGTGGTCGAAGGACCGGTTCTCCTGCGTGAGCACCACCACGTGCTCGACGTCGTCGAGGCTGCCACGCCTTCTCGGGCTCGCGGTCGCCTCCTCGAACGCGCCGCCGAGACCCGCCGCTTGGCAATTAAACAACAGTGTTGATTTAATAGCGGGCATGACGACCGAAACCGAGCTCATCCAGGAGCTGCTGGAGCAGGAGAGCCGGCTGGTGTTCTCCCGGTTCGACAACGAAACCGCCGTCGCGCTGGGCCAGCACCTGCTCGCGGCGGCCCGCGAACGCGGCCTGCCCGTCACGGTCTCCGTGCGCAGAAACGGACAGCGGTTGTTCCACGCCGCACTCCCCGGAACATCGGCCGACAACGACGCCTGGATCGACCGCAAGAGCCGCGTCGTCGACCGCTACGGGCACAGCTCGTTCCTCATCGGCACCCAGTTCCGCGCGAAGGGCAGCAGCTTCGAGGCCGATTCGCGCCTCGACCCCGACCTCTACGCGGCGCACGGCGGGGTGTTCCCGGTGCTGGTCAAGGACGTCGGACCGGTCGGCACGGTCGGGGTCTCGGGCCTGCCGCAGGCCGACGACCACGCGTTCGTCGTCGAACAGCTCGCGGTGTTCCTCGCCGGCTGAAAAGCCGCGCACACGAAGTTGTCGATTTCGCCCCTCCCTCGTTCGACGGTTCACACACAGACCCCGAACGAGGGAGGCGAGGACATGGGCAAGCTGACGGTCACGGCGTTCCTGACCCTGGACGGCGTGGTGCGCGGGCCGGGCCACGTCGACGAGCAGGTGAGCGCGGCCCTGGCCCGCTGGTCACACCGCGCCTCGGCGTTCCTGCAGGTCAGGGATGTCGCGGACGACTGGCCGAGCGGCGAGGACCTGCCGCGCCACGTCGTCACCGGCGACCTCGCCGCCGAGATCCACCGACTGAAGGCCCGCTACGACGGCGAGCTGCAGCTGCACGCCAGCGGCAGCCTCGTGGCCGAGCTGGACGACCTCGTCGACGAGTACCGCCTGCTCGTCTTCCCGATCGTGCTCGGCGAAGGCCACCTGCTCTTCCCCGCGGGCGCCCGGCCGCTGGCCCTGCGGCCGCTGGCCACGAGCGCGACGAGCACCGGCGTCGTGATCCACGAGTACGCGGCAGCGGGCGCGCCGACGTTCGGGGCGATGGCATGACCACCCTCACCGCCACCACGTTCGTCTCCCTCGACGGCATCGCGCAGGGCCCGGGCACGCCCACCGAGGACCCGCGCGACGGCTTCGACCTCGGTGGCTGGCTCACGCCGTACTACGACGCCGTGATGGCCGAGTACGTCGCCGACTGGTTCTCGCGCGCCGACGCGTTCCTGCTCGGCCGCCGCACCTACGAGATCTTCGCCGGCTACTGGCCCACAGTCGGCGGCTCCGACCCGATCGGCGGACCGCTGAACTCCCTGCCGAAGTACGTCGCCTCGCGCACGCTCAAGCGCTCGTCGTGGCAGCGCAGCGCGTTCCTGCGCGACGACGTCGTGCGCGCTGTCGCCGAGCTCAAGGCCGAGCCGGGACGCGAGCTGCAGGTGCACGGCAGCCTCGACCTGATGCGCACGCTCATGGCCGCCGGCCTGGTCGACGAGCACCGAGTGTGGGTGTTCCCGGTGGTGCTGGGAAAGGGACGTCGGCTGTTCGAAAAGGGAACATCCCCGCACAAGCTGCGGCTGGCCGAACACCGCACCACGGACAAGGGCGTCTCGGTTCAGGTCTACCGGGCCGCTTGACCCGAAGATCAGGACACCTGACCTGCTACGCTTCCGCTGTCACATCATATATCAGATCGGACACACCAGTGGCGTTCGAAGCACAGAAGCGGCGGCTGGCGGGCGTCGTCGCCATTCCGGTGACGCCGTTCAACGCGAGCGGCGGGGTCGAGGCGGAGACGTACGGCCGGCTCGTCGAGCGGCTGGTGACCAGCGGCGTCGAGGTGGTCACCCCCAACGGCAACACCGGCGAGTTCTACACACTCGACGAGCACGAGACCCGGCTGTGCCTCGAGGTGACGGTTAAGGCGGCGCGGAAGGCGAGCGTGCTGGCCGGAGTCGGCCACGACGTGCGCACAGCGGTGAAAGCCGCGCGGCACGCGCGGGACACCGGAGCCGATCTGGTGATGATCCACCAGCCGGTGCACCCGTACGTCTCGCGCGAAGGGTGGGTCGAGTACCACCGCGCGATCGCGTCGGCCGTGCCCGAGGTCGGGGTGGTGCTGTATGTCCGAAACCCCGACATCGGCGGCGCCGAACTCGCCCGGCTGGCCGACGCCGCACCGAACGTGATCGCCGTGAAGTACGCGGTACCCGATCCTGTTCGATTCGCAACCGTCGCGCGTGACGCAGGCCTGGAGCGGTTCGTGTGGATCGCCGGGCTGGCCGAGCTTTCGGCGCCGGGCTACTTCGCCGTCGGCGCGCAGGGATTCACGTCGGGACTGGTGAACGTGGCCCCGCGCATCTCGCTGGACCTGTTCGCCCGACTGCGCGACCGCGATTTCACCGGCGCCATGAAGCTGTGGGAGCTGGTCCGGCCATTCGAGGAAATGCGTGCGGCGGAGCACAACGCCAACAACGTGAGCGTGGTCAAAGACGCGCTGTCGCAGCTCGGCCTCTGCCGCCCCGACGTGCGGCCACCGAGCCGGCTGTTGACCGCGGCTGAGCGGGAACGGTTGTTCGGCGTGATGTCGTCGTGGGAGCTTCCGTAAGGATCGACTCTTCGCAGGTCAAACGGAATGTGGCCGAAGTTACTCGCGCGTTAAGAACCCATCAGCGCCACCACGTGGAGCGTCAGGGTGCTGTTCACGGATGGGGCAATTCGAACACCACCGCAGTGTGCTGACGGTGTCCGAATTCGACCATCGTCCGGAGGTCACCGTGACGCTCAGCGAGCTCCTCCCCAGCCTCGGTTGCGAGGCCGCCGACCATCTCGAGCCGGGGCTCTGGCCGCGCGGCACCCGCCTCGGCGAAGGCGGTGAGCTGATCTTCGCGGGTGCGCCGGTGAGCCACCTGGCCAACCGGTTCGGGACCCCGGCGTACCTCCTCGACGAGGCTCAGGTGCGCGCCACCGCCCGCGCCTACCGCGAAGCGCTGCCCGAGGCCGAAGTCGCCTTCGCGAGCAAGGCGTTGTGCACGCGCGCCGTGCTGCGGTGGGTGGCCGAGGAAGGCCTGTCGCTGGACGCGTGCTCGGCGGGCGAGCTCGCCGTCGCCCGGGCAGTCGGCTTCCCGGCCGAACGGATCCTGTTGCACGGCAACGCGAAAACCCCCGAAGACCTCAAGGCGGCGCTGGAGTACGGGGTGCGCCGGATCGTGCTCGACTCGCTCGACGAGATCGAGCACCTCGGCGCCCTGGCCCACGGCGCGCAGCAGGTGCTGATCCGCGTGACCCCCGGCGTCTCCGGTGACACGCACGCGGCGATCACCACCGGTACCGAAGGGCAGAAGTTCGGATTCTCACTCCGCGAAGATGTCCGCGACAACGTCGACCGCGCCGTCGCCGCCGTCCTCGCGCAGCCGGGACTGCGGCTGGTCGGCCTGCACTGCCACATCGGCTCGCAGGTCACGCGCGTCGACCGGTACGAGGAAGCCGCGCGGCGCATGGTGGGGGTGCTGGTGCGCGTGCGTGACCACCACGGCGTCACCCTGCGCGAGCTGGACCTCGGCGGCGGCCACGCCGTGCCCTACCTCGACCGCGAAGCGAGCTTCGACCTCGACGGGTATGCGCGCCGGCTGCGGGTGGCGCTGGCCTACGTTTGCTCGTCACACGGCTTTCCCTTGCCCCGCTTGACGATCGAGCCCGGCCGCGCGATCGTCGGCCCGGCCGGGATCACCGTCTACCGGGTCTGTGCGGTCAAGCGCGGCAGCCGCACGTTCGTGGCCGTCGACGGCGGCATGAGCGACAACGCGCGCCCCACCCTGTACGGCGCCCGCTACACCGCCCGCTTGGTCGGCCGGCACTCGAAGTCCGCGCGCACGCCGATGACCGTCGTCGGCCGCCACTGCGAATCGGGCGACGTGCTGGCCGCCGACGTCTGCCTGCCCGACGACGTGCACGCCGGCGACCTGCTCGCCGTGCCGTGCACCGGCGCGTACCACCACTCGCTGGCGTCGAACTACAACCTCGTGGGCCGTCCGCCGCTCGTCGGCGTGCGCGACGGCTTCGCGAAGCTGCTCGTGCCGCGCGAAACCGAGGAGGACCTGCTGCGCCGCTGCTAGGGCCTGTCCTCAAAGTGGGCGGTGCGACCTGCTTTGATCTTGGGTTGTGGTGCGTAGGCATGAGTTGACTGACGAGCAGTGGCAGGTGGT
>NZ_JBSGDT010000033.1:0-84689 GCF_053602515.1 Amycolatopsis sp. NPDC004368
GTGCCCGCCCTGCAACCAGCCCACACGACTTTGCCGGAACCCTGCCCTCCCAAGGGGGGCGTCCCTGTTCCAGTTTACCGAGGTCAGCGGGCCGGTCCCGGGACCGGACGCCGGCCGCGGCTCACCCGCCGAAGATGATCGTCGCCGGGTGGGTGTCCAGGGCCGCCTGGTTGAACGTCACCGCGACACCGTGGCCCTTGAGCCGGGAGGCGTGCTGGTCGATCTTCCAGCCGTCGAGGCGCACGCCGAGGTCGGGGTGGCGCCGGGACTGCTCTGCGGTCAGCTGTACGCGGACGGTGCTCGATTCACCGGCCGTCAGGTTCAGGTAGTTGTCGCTGAAGGTCGCCGGCAGCACACGTTCGCCGGTTCGGGTGTCGTAGACCTGGAGGTGCAGCATCAGGGCCACGGCGGTGCCGAGGTTGGCGACCTCCGCCGTCAGTTCGACCCCGTCCCGCCCGCGCCGGGCGTCGGCTGCCACGGAGACGGTAGCCGCGGGCGCGGTGTCCAGGCTCGTGAAGCCGGCCGGGTGCGCCGGGTTCTCGACCCACGAGAAGGTGCGGACCAGCTCCTTGCCCTCCCGCAGTACCAGCCGGACGAAAGCGACGTCGCCGGGTGCGGCTTTCAGCTGGGACGCGAGGTTGCCGACCACGGTGTGCCCGGACGCACCGGCCTCGCCGACGGCCAGCGACGTTTCGGCGAACGCCGTTCCGTCGAGGTCGTACAGCGTGACGGCGACCGTCCCCCGCACCGCGGTCCGGGTGTGGTTGGCCACCACCACGTCGAACGTCTGGCGGTCGAGGATCACGTTGACCCGCCGGCACGCGTGCTGCACCGCGTAGTACGCCGAGTGCGCCTCGAGGTCGTGGCTGTACATCTGCCACACGAAGCTCGGCTGCGCGGGGTTGGTCATCCACATGATCACGCCCGTGCGCGGATAGGGCTTGCCGGGCGTGGCGCCGAGCATGTTCGCCGCGTGGGCCTCGTAGATCGCCCTGATGCACTCGTAGTTCATCAGCTGCGACTTGCGCGCGAAGTCCGGCAGGTTCGCCACGGTGCCGTAGCGCTGCGCGGTGAGGCGCAGGTAGCCGGCACCGCCGCCGTTGCCGCCGTTGCCGTTCACGTCGCGGTCGGCCCAGAAGTCGTCCGGGTGCTCCCACGACGACTCGGGCAGCATCTTCCGCATGAACTCGAGCGTCGGGATCGAGTAGGAGCCGACCTCGTTGTGGAACGGCGGCCACTTCGTGCCGTCGTTGCGGGAGAAGTGGTCACTGGGCACGACCCAGTGGTACGGCCCGCCCGAGGTGTAGCCGCCGATCGGGTTCGCGCCGGTGTCGCCGGCCGAGCTGGTCAGCACCGCGCGCTTCGGGTCGAGCTCGGCGACCAGCGCGTCGAGGCCGTCGATGAGCGGCTGTGGCGGCGGGCCCTCGTTGCCGCCGCACCAGAGCAGGATCGACGGGTGGTTGCGGAAGCGCACGATGCAGTCGCGGATGTTCGCCAGGTCCCGCGCGACGTCCTCCGGCGGCGGACCCTCGGTCGAGCAGAAGAAGTCCTGCCACACGAGGATGCCGAACTCGTCGCACGCCTCGTAGAAGCCTTCGGTGCTGCTCTGCCCGTTCCAGTTGCGGATCAGGTTGAGGTTGGCGTCGCGGTGCAGCCGGACCTGCTCGCGCAGGCGGTCGCGCGGAATGCGCTTGAGGGCTTCGTCGAGGCCCCAGTTGCCACCCATCACGAGGATCGGCTGGTTGTTCACGGTGATCGCGAGGCAGTCGGCCGGCGAGCCCGACGGCGACTGGATCGACCGGGAGTACTCGATCCGCCGGACGCCGAAGTCCACCGTCCGCTCGTCGCTGACCTGTCCCCCGGACTCGACGGCGACCGTGAGCCGGTAGCGGTGGGGGTCGCCGTAACCGTTGGGCCACCAGAGCTTCGGGTGGTCCAGCCGCAGCGCGGCGACGTCCTTCGAGGTCACGGTGATCGACGACGCGCCCGCCGGCACGCTGACCGTACGCCGGAAGTCCCGGGCGGCCAGCGATCCCTTCAGCACCACGGTCCGGGCCTGCGCGAACACGCTGTCGAGGCCGAGGTCGAGGGTGACCTCGGCCGTGCGCAGGTCGGCCGAGAGCGTCGGGTCCACACGCACGTCGCTCAGCCGCACGGGACCGGTGGTGGACCACGTGACCGGCTGCCAGATGCCCAGGTCGCGGTCGGGGATCGTGGGCAGCCAGTCCCAGCCGGAGGTGCAGAAGAACGTCGGGCCGTTCTTCAAAGTGATGCCGGTCTTGCCGCCGTTGCGCCCGCCGCGCGTCACGCCGCTGGTGTAGCTCGGCGCCGACGGCGGGTCGGTGTAGTCCAGTTTTCCCACCAGCACGGCCAGGTACGCCATGCCGCGCGCCTTCGCGACGATGTCGGTCACGTCGAACACGCCGCGCTTGAACGCACCCTCGATCGAGCCGACTTCGGTGCCGTTGAGCCAGATCGTGCCCAGGTAGTTGACGCCGTCGAACCGCAGCCAGAACCGCTGGCCGGGGATCAGCCGGGGGACGGGGAAGGAGACGCGGTACCAGTAGCCGGTGTCCTTGAGGGTGTCCGGGATCGTGTCGGTGACGATGTGGCCGTAGAGCGGGTCGGGGTAGTCGCCGTTGGCGATCATGCTCGTGAGCGGCGTGCCCGGCACGACGGCCGGCTTCAGGCCGGCGATGTGCTGCGCACTGGCGAACTGGTCGCCCGCCGCGGTGGTCGCGTCAGCGGCGGTGAAGGACCAGCCGCCGGTGATCTGGGCACCCGAGGTGCCGGCCGGGGCCGCGCCCGCGGTGCCGGTCAGGCCGAGCGCCCCGAGGGCGCCGCCCCCGGCGATCGCGATGCCACCGGACAGGAAACGTCTGCGATTCAACCGGGCCACGTCGCTCCCCTGCTGCTTTGACAACGTTGTCACACGCCATGTGAATTCCATGATTCTCAGGCTGTGAACGCTTTGTCAAGCAGCGGTGCGGTTGGTCCACACCTCACGGACGGCCGGGAAACCCGTTCGCCGCAACACAACCGGGTCAGGACACCAGCTCGACCTCGAGCCCCATGATGCTCGTCGTGTGGCTGCGGCGGAACCAGCGCCGGGCCGGCGAGGTGGGCGGCAGCTCGTCGAGGAATGCCTTGCGCTGCGGGATCGTCGCCGCGCGCCAGCGCAGTTCGAGCACGGGCCGCACCGGCGCGAGGAAACCGCGCAGCTGCTCGTGGGTCTCGGCGAAGCGGGTGCGGTACTCGCGGTCCGGTTCGTAGGCGAGCTCGAGGTCGATCAACGGCTCGGTGCCGCCGGCCCGGTGGTGGCAGCGCGAAAGCATCCGGGCGATCTCGTCGACCGCGAGCTGCACCGTCGTGGTCATCCGGTCCTGCCAGCGCCCGAGGTGCGGGGCGTTCACCGCCGCCGGGGCCAGGTCCGCCGACGGGACGATCAACGCCCGGACCTCGGTCCCGGTCAGCTCGACCCGCAGCCGACGGCCGCCCGCGTCGACGAAGAACCGGGGCACCCGGCCGGCCAGTCCGGACCCCGCACGCAGCCGCGCCCACTCGGACACGTCGCCGGGCGGGTCGCCGGACAGCACGAACGTGAACTCCAGCTCGTCACCGGCGAGGCTCATCCTCGCCGGGAACAGCGATCCGAGGTCGGTCATGAACGCCGAGCCGATGCCGAGTGCGGCCCTGGAACCGCCTCCGGGCATCACCGCCTCCTCGCGGGTGGGAGCGAACTAGACCTGCAGGTCCGTTTCAATGCGCTTGAGGTAGTGGCGCGCCAGCGCGAGATTCGCGCGTTCGCGGTCCAGAACCAAGTACAGGAAAAGCGAGTTGCGCGATCCGACGGAATTGAGCAGCCGGATCAGGTGGTATTGGCGGTGCAGGGTGATCAGGATGTCCTCGATGCTGTCGTTGAGCGCGAGCGAGGACATGACGCGCAGTTTCGACCGCACGACCTCGGTGTTCCCGGCCGCCGCGACTTCCAGGTCCAGCCAGTCGCCACCGCCGCTGGTGCCGAGCGACATCCCGCTGTCGTAGTCGACGAGCGCGACGCCGATGGCACCGGCGATGGACATGGCCTCTTTCAAAGCGGTGTCGATGTTCATGATCACACGTACTCCTTCGTGAACTGGTGGTGGACCGGTACGCCGCGAGCGGCTAGGCGGCCAGAATCGAGTCGATCCGCTCGATGATCGGCCGGGACTCGAACAGCAGGCGTCCGACGTTGAGTCCCTTGTCTCCCAGGACGACCAGCACCGCCACCCGGCCGATCGCGTAGACGGCCATGTAGCCCTCGCTGCTGAAAACCACGGTCTGTTTCAACGTGCCCTGACCGCACGTTTCCGACGCCTGCCGCGCGATCCCGAGGTCGGCGGCGGCGAGCGCGGAAAGCTTGGCGGGGTCGAGGCGGGCGTCCGCGTCGGCCATGATCGGGATCCCGTCGACCGCCGCGAGCACCGTGTCGGTGACCCCGGCGACGTTTTCCCGCAACTTCCTCAGCTCAGCGCCCAGCGCGTCGAAATCCACTATGTCTTTCTTCCTGCATCGAAAAGGACGACGGATCGCCCGGGATTCACGCACGGCAAATTTCGCAGGCAGCCTGGTCCCACACACTCCAGTACTGACTCCGAGTGAACTCGCGGTACGAACTCTCCCGCACGGCCGAAGCACACGACGACCATTCGGGTTGCTCTTGCGCCGGGAACCCTACCGTCGCAATCACTCTCGGCCTACCAGGGCACAAGATCATGTCGCATGATCACACGATCGGCGCAACCACAGCCAGTCAACTCGGAAATTGGTCCAGTACTGGTCAATTGATCACCGGACGGCACGATGCACCGTTTCCGATCTTCGAAATCGTCGATGAACTGCTGCGACGGCAGTTGGTGCGACTTATTGACTGTTCGTCGACCGGCCTTGCTTCGTCCACTTTGTCCCGATGTCGAGGTACCGTTCTTGCGCGATAGGTACAACTGTGACAACACGCACCCCGGCGTGGCGCGAAGTTACTCCTTTCGGCGGGTTACTCCTGCCCCGTCACAGGTCGGACCATCTCCCGCTTGCCCGGCCCTCCGGTCGCCGACGCCCGCGAGGGCGATCTATACACCCAAGGTATACCTCTCGTATATAGTCGCCGGTGTCGATCATGAGGCACCCGGACCGAGGGCGGGTGAGCAATGGACACGGCGCTTCAGGACAGGGCTTCGCGGGCGGCCCCGGCGGAGGTCGCACGGCCGGCCGTGGCGTGGCTGCCGGTGGTTCTGGTGGCGCTGGGCACGGCCGTCGCGCTGGTGGAGGAGGCCGTGCGGCAGGGGTACCACGGTGACGAGCTCTACTTCCTCGCCGCAGCGCAGCACTTGTCGTGGGGGTACGCCGATCAGGGGTTGCTGGTGGCGTTCCTGGCGTGGGCCGCCGAGGCGAGCGGGGGTTCGCCACTGGCCCTGTGGGCGCCGGCGATCGTCGCGTCCTTCGCCGGAGTGGTACTGGCCGCGCTGATCGCGCGGGAGTTCGGGGGCGGGCGGTGGGCACAGGTGGCCACGGCGGCGGTGTCCGTCGCGTCGCCGCGGGTGCTGGACACCGGGTCGCTGCTGGCGACGCAGACGTTCGACATCCCGTTGTGGATCGCCACCACCTGGCTGCTGGCGCGCTGGGGCCGGACCGGCTCCGACCGCCTGTGGTGGGGCATGGGCCTGCTCGCGGGGGTCGCGTTCACGGTCAAAGCGCTGATCGCCGTCTTCTGGGTGTGCTGCGCCGCCGCGCTGCTCGCCACCAGGCACCGGCGGGCGCTGCTGCCCCACCTCGCCAAGCCGGCGGTGCTCGGCGGGCTGGGTGCCCTGCCCTCCCTGATCTGGCAGTGGTCGCACGGGTTCCCGCAGGCGACGCTCGTTCCCGTCGTCGCGCAGGAGACCGGGCAGTTCGCGGGCGGCAAGGCGGCCGCGCTGCCGTTGACGCTGCTGTCGAACGGCGCGCTCGACGGCGCGGCGCTCGCCGGCTACCGCTGCTGGGTCCTCCTGCGCGACGAGCGGTTCAGGCCGTACCGGTTCCTGGGCTGGACGGTGCTCGCCGTCGCCGCGGTGGGCCTGGTCGCCGGGGGCCGTTACTACTACTGCGCTGGGCTTCCCGATGTGCTGGGCCGCCGCCGCGACCGCGCGGCTCACCGGTACCCGCAGCTGGTGGCGCAAGATCGCGTCGGTGCGTGTCTCGGTGTTCTCCGCCCTGGTGATCCTGGGGATCAGCGTGGTCGCGACGGGACCGTCCGCGCCGGCCTGGGCCACGGCGGCGACGCTCGAAGTCAAGGCCGAACAAGGCTGGATCGGCTTCACGGACACCGTGGCGGAGGTCTACGCCACGACCGCACCGGGCACGCCGATCGTCACCGAGCACTACTGGCAGGCCAGCGCGGTGAACTGGTTCGGCTCGGGCCGCGGGATGCCGCCCGCGCACAGCCCCCACCGCGGCTTCGCCTACTTCGGCGCGCCGGCGTACACGACGGGGGCAGTCGTGTACGTCGGCACCGATCCGGCGCCGCTGCACACCCAGTGCGTGCGCCAAGCCGTCACGCCGACGCGGCCCGGCCAGGGCTTCGACCGGCTCGACCAGGGGGTGCCGGTCTGGGTCCGCGCGCCGCCCGCGCAACCGTGGGCCACGCTGTGGCCCCAGCTGCGTCACGCGTGATCCCCCGGCTTGGCATAGTGACGGGCGACAGCTGCCCCGCGACCGAAAGACAGGTCAGCACATGGCTTCTCCCCGCCACGACGGCGACACGTGGGACCTCGCGTCCAGCGTCGGCGCGACCGCCACCATGGCCGCGGCCGCGCGGGCGATCGCGACCCGCGCCGAGGGATCACTGTTCGACGACCCGTTCGCCGAGCCCCTCGTGCGCGCCGTCGGCATCGAGCTCCTCACCCGGCTCGCCTCGGGAGAACTGCCGCCGGGCGAGCTGGTCGGCGAGATCTTCGTCGACGTCGCCCAGGTCCGGGCCCGCTTCTACGACACGTTTTTCCTCGACGCGACCGCCGCGGGCATCAGGCAGGCCGTGATCCTGGCCTCCGGCCTGGACTCCCGCGCCTACCGCCTGCCCTGGCCGGCCGGGACGATCGTGTACGAGCTCGACCAGCCGCAGGTCGTCGCCTTCAAGACCCGCACCCTCGCCGACCTCGGCGCCACCCCCACCGCCGACCGCCGCGTGGCCGCCGCCGACCTGCGTGACGACTGGCCGGCCGCCCTGCGCACCGCCGGCTTCGACCCGGCGCTGCCCACCGCGTGGAGCGCCGAGGGCCTGCTCGGCTACCTCCCGCCCGAGGCCCAGGACCGGCTCCTCGACACCATCACCGACCTCAGCGCGCCCGGCAGCCGCGTGGCCACCGAAAGCCGCCCCAACCCCCGCCCCGGCGACGACGCGCGAACCAAGGAACGCCTCGACCGCATCTCCGAAACCTGGCGCGCTCAGGGTTTCGACACCGACATGGCCCAGGCCCGCTACTTCGGCGAACGCAACGAAGCCGGCCCGTATCTCAGCAACCTCGGCTGGACCTTGACCGGCGCCACCATCCGGGAGCTGTTCGAGGCCAACGACTTCCCTCCGTTGACCGACGACGCGCTGGGCACTGCCCAGGTCCGTTACGTCCGGGGCGTTCTCGGCGGATAGCGTGGTCCGACCAGCGCTTCCTGACGGCCCTGTTCCGCTCGGCACCAGTCGCGTGTGGAGCGGACGTGCGAGGCGCCGTGTGGCGGCCGTGGTGAACCGGGGTCGTCGTCGATCTTCGGCCCGAGCCGAGCGCGGTCACCGACGCTCAGGCCGGGTAGCTCGTTCCACGAGCTCCAGAACGTGCTCGTAGCGCTCCCCCGTCGCGCGCGTCATCCCGAGCTCGCACGTCCGGTTGCACGACACGTGTGCCTGGAACGGGCCCGCCGCCGCGAGTTCCCGGGCCTGCCGCGCGGTGGCCGACGCCGTCAGCTCCGGGTGCAGCAGGCCGCGGTCGCCCGCGAAGCCGCAACAGCCCCACTCGTCGGGGACCGTCACCGTGGTCGCCACGGCTTCGGTCAGCTCGCGCAGCGCGCCGGTCAGGCCCATCCGGGTGGCCGAGCACGTCGGGTGCAGGGCGACGGTCGCCGCGGGGGCGGTGATCGTGAGCCGGCCGAGGACGTTGTCGCGCACGAACTCGACGGCGTCGACCACCCGGATCGTGCGGAACCGCTCCGGGCCCTGCTCGACCAGGTGCCGCACGCCTTCGCTGCACGAGGAAGCGTCGCCGATCACCGGAATGCGGCCTTCGTCCGTGGCCGTCCACAACGCGGGCAGCACGCGGCGCGCCATCTCCTCGTACCCGCGCTCGAGTCCCTTGGACTTCCACGGCGTGCCGCAGCACAGCGAAGCGGGCGCGGCCGGCGTCGTGAGGCGGATTCCGGCACGCTCGCAGAGAATTCGCAACGCGGCCGCCGCTCCGACGCCCTCGCTGCCGAACATCGTGCCGGTGCAGGAGGCGAACAGCACCGCGTCGGCGCCGCCGGTCTCGGCGGCGGTGCGCCGTCGCCCGCCGCTCGGGAGTTCGGGTGACCACAGCGGGACCGCGTCGGCGCCGCCGGCCTTGCGCGCCAGGGCGTTGGTGCCGGTGACGAGGCTGTCGGGCAGGCGAGCAGCGGTGGTGAGCGCGGCCGCGGCGGCGCGCGTGGTGCCGTCCCAGTGCCGGGCGGCGCCGGCCCACAGCGCCGACGTGGCGCGGCCGACGTCCTCGGCCCGCAGCCGCTTCATCAGGTCGCCGGTGTTGATCGTGACGGGGCAGGCGGTCTGGCACATGCCGTCGGCGGCGCAGGTCTGCACCGCGGCGTAGTCGTACTCGGCCCGCAGCTGCTCGACCGCCGCTGTGTCGCCGGCCGAGCGGGCGCGTTCGATCTCCCGGCGCAGCACGATGCGCTGGCGTGGAGTCGTGGTCAGGTCGCGGCTGGGGCACACGGGCTCGCAGAACCCGCACTCCACGCAGCGGTCCACTTCCTCCTCCACCGGCGGCGCCGCCTTGAGGTGACGCAGGTGCCCACCCGGGTCCTCGGCGATGAGCACGCCCGGGTTGAGCACGCCGCGCGGGTCGCACAGGCGCTTGATCTCGCGCATCACGTCGTAGAGCTCGTCGCCGTACTGCCGGCGGACGAACGGCGCCATCATCCGGCCCGTCCCGTGCTCGGCCTTGAGCGAGCCACCGCGCCCGAGCACGAGGTCGACCATGTCGTCGGTGAACGCCGCGAACCGGTCCAGCGGTCCGCCGTCACCGAGCCGCTCGGTGAGCATGAAGTGGATGTTGCCGTCCTTGGCGTGGCCGAAGATCACGCTGTCGCGGTAGCCGTGGACGTGGAACAGGCCCGTGAGCGCCTCGCACGTCGGCAGGAGTTCCGGCACGGGCACGACGATGTCCTCCAGCAGCGCTGTCGTACCGCTCGGACGCGCGCCGGCGATCATCGCGTACAGGCCTTTGCGCACGTGCCAGTGGGCGGCGCGGGTTGCCGCGTCGGCGGACAGCTGCGGGGTCGAGGTCGGCAGGCCCGCCAGCACCGAAGCGGCGGCTCCGGCCAGCTCGGTGACTTCTTCGGCGGTGCCGGCCTGGTACTCGACGAGCAGCGCCGCGTGCTGCCGCACGGCGAGGTCCCGCAGCACGCCGGTGGCCTGGGCGTCGCGTTGCCCCACCCGCAGGGAGGTGGCGTCGAGGAGCTCGATCGTCGCGGGGCCGGTGGCGACCAGCGCCGGCAGCACACCCGTGGCGCCGGCGAGGTCGTCGAACACGAGCAGGCCCGTGCGCGCGTGCCCGTGCAGCGGCACGGTGCGCAGGACCACCGATGCGATGAACGCCAGCGTGCCCTCGCTGCCCACCGCCAGGTGGGCCAGGATGTCGGCCGGCGCGGTGTGGTCCAGCAGCGAGTTGAGGCCGTAGCCCATGGTGTTCTTCATCGAGAACTGCCGCTCGACGTTCGCGCGCAGCGCCGCGTCGCCGCGTACCCGGTCGCGCAGCCGCGCCAGCCCGGCGTGCAGCTCGGGTTCGGCGGCACGCAGGCGCTCGTCGGCGTCGCGTTCGCCGGTGTCCACGACCGTGCCCGACGGCAGGACGAGCACGATCGAGTCGAGCGTCGCGTAGCTGTTGGCCCATGTGCCGCAGGCCATGCCGCTGGAATTGTTCGCCACGACGCCGCCGACGGTGCACGCGACCTCGCTCGCCGGGTCGGGGCCGAGCTTGCGGCCCAGGCGCGCGAGGCGCGCGTTCACCTGCCGGATCGTGGCGCCGGGGCCGACCCGCACGCGCGCGCCGTCGTCGAGCACCTCGATGTCGCGGAAGTGGCGGCGGGTGTCGACGAGCACGCCGTCGGTGCCGGCCTGCCCGGACAGGCTCGTGCCCCCGGACCGGAACCCGAGCGCGACCCCGGCCGAGCTCGCCGCGGCGAACAGCCGGCCGACCTCGTCGGCACCGCGCGGGGTGACCACCGCGCTCGGGGTCAGCAGGAAGTGCGACGCGTCGTGCGCGTGGGCCAGGCGGTCGGTGAGCCGGTGCCCGACCAGGGCCGGGTCCCCGGTCGCGGCGGCCAGCAGGGTGAACAGGTCGGCGGAACGACCCGACGCGGCGGCGTGCTCGGTGACGGTCATCGGCTGATCCTCGTCGATCGGGAAGGGCGCGGCGCGTTCAGCGTGCCCTTCGCCGTGCAAAGTCTTCAACGACTACCGACGAGTTCCCGGCCGAATCACAGCGAGTGCCCTCGGTCGCCCGAGTCCCAGTGTGCGCCCGGGGCGACCGCCGTCACCCCGCGTACCGTGCCGGGATCTGCACCGCGGTGTCGAGCATCTGGCGCGTGCTCTTGAACCAGTCGTGCAGGTTCAGGTCCAGGATCAGCTCGTCCGCACCGGCCGCTTCGGCCGTGTGGATGTCTTCCTCGACCTGGTCGAGGGTGCCGACGAACGCGGTGCGATCCGGGCCCTGCGGGCGGTCGGTGAAGGTGACGTTGCCGACCACGATCAGCTCCATCCGGCTCGCGTCGCGGCCGTACCCGGCGGCCAGTTCGCGGATGCGGTCCCACTCGGAGCGCAGGGCCGCGGCGCCGGCCGGGCCGGGGGTCGTGAGCAGTGGCAGCCAGCCGTCCGCGCGCCGGGCGATGCGCCGCACGGCCGCCGAACTGCTGTCGCGGCCCAGGTTGCTGCCGCCACCGCCGAGCAGCACCGGGATCTTCGCGACGGGCTTGGGCAGGACCGAGGCGTTGTCGATCACCGTGCGCGGCCCGCGGAACGACACCGGGTCCGGCCCCCACACGGCGTCGAAGACGTCCAGCGTCTCGTCGAGGAACCGGCCGCGATCGGCGCGGGCGACACCCGCGGCCTGGAACTCGTCGGTGGACCAGCCGGCGGCCATCCCCGCGAGCACACGGCCGCCGCTGATCCGGTCGAGCGTCGCCAGTTCCTTCGCCAGCTGCACGGGCGTGTGCAGCGGCGCCACCAGCACGGACGTCCCGAGGCGCACGTGCTCCGTCACGGCCGCGGCGACCGTGAGCACCGCCAACGGGTCGGCGGCCTGCCGCGAGCCTTCCGGCCACGGCACGTCCGGCGGCGCGTACGGTTCGCGCGGCGCCGCCGGGAAAAGCAGGCGTTCGTAGGTCCACAAACTGGCGTAGCCCGCCGCCTCCGCGGTTTCGGCCGCCTCGACCAGATCACGCCGCAGGTCGACGCCCAGCCGCTGCGGCAGGCGAAGTCCGAGTTTCACTTCAGCTCCTCCGAGGATCGGGGGCCGGTTTCGAATCGGCCAACTCACCCAGCCTGAACCTTCACATCGATGTGAAGGTCAATGTAGGCTGGAGCACATGCGAATCGGGGAGCTCGCCCAGCGCACCGGCGTGTCCACCCGCCTGCTGCGCTACTACGAAGAACAGGGCCTCCTGACCCCCGCGCGCACCCCCAACGGTTACCGCGACTACGGCGAGTCCCACGTGGACGTCGTGCTGCAGATCAAGGGCCTGCTCGACTCCGGACTGCCCACACGCATCATCCAGGAGCTCCTGCCGTGCCTGGACAAGCCGAAGGACATCCACGTCCCCAACGTGACGACCGAGATGATCGCGACCCTGCACCGCGAACAAGCCCGCCTGTCCGAACGCATCGACTTCCTGACCCGCAACCGCGACGCGATCGGCGACTACCTGCAGGCGGTGCTGAGCGTGAAATCGGCGAATGCGGGCACTTCCTGAAAATGCACTGCCCGCCAGCCACGACGTCGGGGGTTTCGCGACCTACTCGGCCCATCGGTACACCGAGCCCGCGAGCGCATTGAGCGGCTCCTCGACCGGATGGACGCACGAGTGCCCGAATCAGCGTGAAGGACCCCGACCGTGGGTGTCAGCGCGCGGGCTCGCGTCGAAAGGTGGGCAGCTGGTGCTCATGTCCGCACCTGATCCCGCTGCACCCAGGAACCGTTCGCCCGGATCGGCGCGAACGGTCGGCTCGCCGTCGCGGCGACCAAGGAGATCTCCCGGCGCGCGCCCGGCTGGACGGTGAAGCAGGCGTGGGCCGAGCAGCCCGCGTTGATGAACCCGGTGTTCTCCTCCGCCGACGTTCAGGAAGGCGCGCGGGTGTTCGCGGAGAAGCGCCCTCCCGGGTGGACCGGGCGTCAACCCGGGCTGCGCTTGAGCTTGACCCGGTACGAGTACTGCTCGGGCAGGAAGTGGTTCACCGCCAGCTCGACGGGCTGACCGTCGGTTGTCAGGTAGGTGCGGTCCACGCGCAGCAGCGGAGCGCCGGGCGGGCACTCCAGCGCGTCGGCGAGCGTGGCGTCGGCCGCGGCGGCCGTGATGCTCTGGTCGGCCTCGGCGATCGGCGCGGGCAGCCGGTCGTCGAGCAGGCCGATGATCGTCACCTCGCTGCTCGCGCCCGCGGTGGCGAGCTCGGGCGCGTCGGCGAGGGTGCTGCCGGCGGCCGGGTGCAGGTGGACGGCGGTGTGGCAGAAGGGTTTTCCGTCGTGTAGCCGGCGGAACAGCACGGTGTGGACCGTGTCGCTGTCGAGCCGCAGCCGGCTGGCCGCCTCCACGTTCACCACGCGCCGCAGCGGACGCAGCACTTCGAGCGTGGTGTCGAGCGAGAGCCCCATCAGGTCTTCGATGGAGCCGAACTGCCGCAGGTACTGGCCCTCGCGCGGAGCGGCGAAGGTGCCCCGCCCCGGCACGCGGTGCACGAGGCCGTCGGCCACGAGGTCCTGGAACGCGCGCCGCACGGTCTGTCGGCTCACGCCGTGCTCGGTGGCGAGCTCGGCCTCCGTCGGCAGGCGGACCCCGTCGGCGAAGCGCCGCTGCAGGATGCCGTGGCGCAGCTCGCGCGCCAGCACCTTGTACGCGGCTTCACCCGGCTGCTCGCTGTTGGTCATCCGTCCCACTCCGCTCCGTCGCGGTCGGGCAAGCGCCGGCTCAGCCGAGCCCACCGCGCTGCACCAGCTGGCTGACGATCACGTTGCGCTGGATCTCGTTGGTGCCCTCGCCCACGATCATCAGCGGCGCGTCGCGGAAGTACCGCTCCACGTCGAACTCCGTGGAGTACCCGTAACCGCCGTGCACGCGCACGGCGTTCAGCGCGATCTCCATGGCCGTCTCCGAAGCGAACAGCTTCGCCATACCCGCTTCGAGGTCGCTGCGCGCCCCTGAGTCGTACGTCTCGGCGGCGTGCAGCACCAGGTGGCGCGCGGCCGTGTACTTCGTGGCCATGTCGGCGAGGTAGTTCCCGATCGACTGGTGCTGCCAGATGGGTTTGCCGAACGACTCCCGCTCCTGTGCGTAGCGCAGCGCGTCGTCGATCGACGCCCGCGCCACACCGAGTGCGCGCGAGGCAACCTGGATCCGGCCGATCTCCAGGCCCTTCATCATCTGCGCGAACCCGCGGCCTTCCGTGCCGCCCAGCACCGCGTCGGCCGGGGCTCGGTAGTCCTGAAAGGACAGTTCGCAGCTCTCGACGCCCTTGTACCCCAGCTTCGGCAGGTCGCGCGAGACCGAGAAGCCCTCGCCGGGCTCCGCGAGCAGGATGCTGATCCCCTTGTGCCGCGGCTCGGCCTTCGGATCGGTGCGGCACAGCAGCGCGATGAGCTTCGACCGGCGGGCGTTGCTGATCCACGTCTTCGAGCCGTTGACGACGTAGCCCTCACCCTCGCGACGCGCCGAGGTGGTCAGCGCCTGCAGGTCGGACCCGCCACCGGGCTCGGTCAGTGCCATGGTCGCGCGGATCTCGCCCGTCGCCATCCTCGGCAGGTAGCGCTCCTTCTGCTCTTCGGTGCCGAACGCGACCAGCAGCTTCGTCACCACGGTGTGGCCGCCCATCGCGCCCGCGAGGCTCATCCAGCCCCGGGCGAGCTGCTCGGTCACCTGCACGTAGCACGGCGTGGACACGGCGACCTCACCGTAGGGCTCCGGCACGGCCAGCCCGAAGATGCCGAGCTGCTTCATCTGCACGATGAGCTTCTCGGGGTATTCGTTCGCGTGCTCCAGCTCGCGGGCCACCGGACGGACTTCACGGTCGACGAAGTCCGCCACGGTGTCGACGATCGCCTGCTCTTCTTGGCTCAACGTGTGCACGAGGCTCCTTTTCGGACGGTCGGACCACACCGGCGGCGCGCAGGGCGACGACGCCGGCGGGCGAGCGGCCCAGCTCGCTCAGGACGGTTGCGGTGTGCTCGCCGAGGGCGGGAAGCCCCGTCACGATCCGGGCGACCGGGTCGTGCCGCGCGGCCGGCGTCACGGCCACCGTGTCGACGAGCGAGCGCTGCGCCGGCGCCTCGGCTGTCGCAATCATGCTCACCGTCCAGGGACGAAATGTACGGCCAATAGTGCGCACCACCCGCACCCGTTGTCAACCAGACGTCACGGAGCGGTTGACACTTACCGCGGCTCACGGGGAGACTCGCGAGCGAATTTGGCCGTACATTTTGAAGGAGCGTGTCGTGACCGCCAGCGTCCCGATCGACGTGCAGGGGCCCTACTTCGACGAACTCACCGTGGGCCGGCGGTTCTCGGCGCCCGCCGTGACCCTCACCGAGGGACAGGCGGCGCTGCACCAGGCGATCGTGGGCGACCGGCTGCGCCTGCCGCTCGACGCCGGGCTCGCCGAGGCCGTCACGGGGCGCGCGCCCCTGGCACACCCGGCCCTGGTCTGGGACCTCGCGATCGGTCAGTCGACGGGCGCGACCCACCACGTGCGCGCCAACCTCTTCTACCGCGGCTTCGTGGTGCGCCGGCTACCCCGCATCGGCGACACACTGTCCACGGTCACCGAGGTCGTCGGGCTCCGGCAGAACCGGGCCCGCGAAGGCCGCGCGCCCACGGGTCTCGCGGCGTTGCGCATCGAGACCACGGACCAGAACGGCCGTCCGGTGCTGGACTTCTGGCGGTGCGCGATGCTCCCGCTGCGCGAGGGCGCCGGCGACACCGGCCACCACGACGACCTCGACACCATCGGCACCAACCCCACCCCCGCGGACTACGCGGCGACGATCGACGGCTGGAATCTCGCACCGCTCGCCGACCGGGCCGCCGGGCCGCGGTTCGCCGATCTCGAAGTCGGGCGCGCGTACCGCGTCATCGGGGCGGACGTCGTGTCCTCGGCGCCCGAGCTGGCGCGGCTCACGCTCAACATCGCCCGCGTGCACCACGACCGCGTGGCCGCCGGCGGGCAGCGGCTCGTGTACGGCGGTCACACGATCGGTCTCGCCATGGCCCAGCTGACGCGCGCGCTGCCCGATCTGGTGACCGTGGCCGGCTGGGACGGCTGCGACCACCTCGGCCCGGTCCACGAAGGCGATCTGCTGTCCAGCACCGTCACCGTCGAAGGGCTGACCCCGCTCGCGTCGGGCGGTCTCGTGCACCTGCGCATCGAGGTCGACGCGCACGACGACAACACCGGCGGGCGGCCCGTGCTGCTGTGGCGCTGCGTCGCCGTACTGGCCTGACCCCACGAAAGGAACGCCCCTTGGACGCCCGAGTTCTCGCCGAAGCGCGGACGCTGCTGTTCGTCCCCGGCGACCGTCCGGACCGCTTCGCCAAAGCCGCCGCGAGCGGTGCCGACGCGATCGTGATCGACCTCGAGGACGCCGTCGCACCGACGGCCAAGACCACGGCGTTGCGCAACGCGGTGGAGTGGCTCGGGGCCGGCAACGACGCGGTCGTCCGGCTCAACGCGACCGGAACTCCTTGGCACGCCGAGGAAATCGCCGCGCTGAACGAGCAGCCGATCAGTGTGATGCTCCCGAAAGCCGCCGATCCCGACGCGCTCGCCGGAGTGCTCGCGGCGCTCGCGCCGGGCTCCGTGGCAGTTCCGCTCGTCGAGACCGCCGCCGGGGTGCTGGGGGCTCGAGCGGTTGCGGCCGTGCCGGGGGTCGTGCGCCTGGCGTTCGGGCACGTGGACCTTTCGGTCGAGCTGGGCGTGCCTCCGGACGGCTCGCCGACGCTCGAGCAGGCCCGGGTCTCCCTCGTGCTCGCGGCCGCGGCGGCCGGCAGCGCGCCACCGATCGACGGCGTGACCACCGCGCTCGACGATCCCGACGTGCTGGCCGCGGACGTCCGGCGCGCGAAGCTCTTGGGGTTCACCGGAAAGCTCTGCGTGCACCCTCGTCAGGTACCGCGGGTGCACGAGGCGTTGGCACCCACCGAGACCGAGCTGGAGTGGGCCCGCACCGTCGTGGCCGCCGCGAGCGGAGGCGCGAGCGCGGTCGACGGCCAGATGGTCGACCACCCGGTGCTCCTGCGGGCGGAGCGGTTGCTGAACCGGGCCGCGAGCTCAGCCTGACCCGGGGTCGGGTTCCTTCGTCAGCACGTCGTCGGTGAACCCCGCGCCCAGCGCGCGCAACGCGGCGTCGAGGTACACCGTGAGATCGGCGTCGGCGCGCGCGGACCAGCGTTCGTAGGCCGCGCGGCAGGCGGCAAGGACCGAGCGCCCGACCGCCAGCGGGTACAGCGAATCGGTGGGCTGGCCGATGCGCTGCGCGACGAAGTCGGCGATGGCTCGTTCCCAGGCGTCGTAGTGGATCGTGGCGCTGGCGGCGAGGTCGGGGACCGTGCTGAGCAGGCTCATGCGCAGGCGCAGCTCCGGCACGTCCTCGGCGCGGTAGTGGTTGGCCTCCAGCACCGCGCGGCGCACGGCCTCGAGCACCGGCAGGTCTTCCGGCATGCCGGCCAGCACCGACCGGATCGTCTCGACCTCGTGGTCGAACTCGTTCCACAGCACGTCGGATTTGGCATCGTAGTACCGGAAGAACGTACGCCGCGTGACGCCCGCGGCCGAGGCGATCTGGTCGACGGTCGTCTCCTCGAAGCCCTGTTCGGTGAACAGTTCGAGAGCGATGACCTCCAGCTCGCGGGCACTCGTGGCCGGCGGGCGGCCGCGGCGGGACTTGTTTTTCGTCACGCAGTGACGTTACTCTACCTATATTCGTCACATAGTGTCGAAAATTCGTGATACGTGTCGAAGGAGCCACGAATGAGCGAAACCCCCGAGGTCGAAGACGTTGTGGTGGCCGAGGACCTGCTCGTCGAAGAGGTCTCGATCGACGGCATGTGCGGTGTCTACTGACACCGCGCCGTTCGAGCTGGACGGCGCCTGGGAGCTCGACTCCCGGGTGTCCGTCCGGCCCGAGCGGTTCGGCGCGCTGCTCTACCACTTCGGCACGCGCCGCCTGTCGTTCCTGAAGAACCCGACGTTGCTGGCCGTCGTGCGCGCCCTGCCCCAGCAGCCGACCGCGCGCGCCGCGTGCGCCGAAGCCGGTGTGGCGCCGGCAGAACTGCCCCGCTACGAGCGGGCTCTGGCCACGCTGGCCCAGTCGCTGATGATCCGCCCGAGGAGCGTGTGATGTCGCTGGTCGACGAATTCCAGTACGGGCTCGACGCGCCGATCTGCCTCACCTGGGAACTCACCTACGCGTGCAACCTGTCGTGCGTGCACTGCCTTTCTTCTTCCGGGCGGCGCGACCCACGGGAGCTGAGCACGGCCGAGTGCAAGGCGCTGATCGACGAGTTCGAGCGCATGCAGGTGTTCTACGTGAACATCGGCGGCGGCGAGCCGACCGTGCGGCCCGATTTCTGGGAACTGGTCGACTACGCGACCGAGCACCACGTCGGCGTGAAGTTCTCCACCAACGGCATCAAGATCACCGACGAGGTCGCGCGCAAGCTCGCCGCGAGCGACTACGTCGACGTGCAAATCTCCCTCGACGGCGCCACCGAGGAGGTCAACGACGCGGTGCGCGGCCCCGGCTCGTACCGCACCGCGCTACGCGCGATGGAACGCTTGCGTGACGCGGGTTTCAAGGACTTCAAAGTGTCCGTTGTGGTCACTCGCCGCAACGCCGGGCAGCTGGATGCGTTCAAGGCCATCGCCGACCGCCACGGCGCCCAGCTGCGCCTGACCCGCCTGCGTCCCTCGGGCCGCGGCGCCGACGTGTGGGACGAGCTGCACCCGACGGCCGAGCAGCAGCGCGAGCTCTACGACTGGCTCGTCGCCCACGGGGACAACGTGCTCACCGGCGACTCGTTCTTCCACCTCGCGGGGTACGGCGAAGGCGGGCTCCCGGGGCTCAACCTGTGCGGCGCCGGGCGCGTGGTGTGCCTGGTCGATCCGGTCGGCGATGTCTACGCGTGCCCGTTCGCCATCCACGACACGTTCCTCGCCGGCAACATCCGCGACGCCGGGTTCGCGCCCGTGTGGCGGGAGTCCGAACTGTTCACCGAACTGCGCAGCTCGCAGACCGGCGGCGCGTGCACTTCGTGCTCGGCGTATGACTCGTGCCGCGGCGGCTGCATGGCGGCGAAGTTCTTCACCGGCCTGCCGCTTGACGGCCCGGACCCCGAATGCGTGCGCGGCCGGGGTGAGCTCGCGCTCGCCGGGGTCACGCCGGGAAGTGCGCCGAAACCGTCGCTGGACCACTCGCACCGCACCGGCCCGGTCCCGGTGACCATCGGCCTGCGCCGACCACCCGAACGAGCGTGCGACGAGAGCCCGCTCGCCGGCCTCGAGCGCTGACGCATGCGGCTGTCCGACCTGACGTCCCCGGACGTCGCGCGCCGGGCCGGGGCGATCCTGGCCGTCCCGATCGGCGCCACCGAGCAGCACGGCCCGCACCTGCCGGTGAGCACGGACACCGACGTCGCGCTGGCGTTGTGCGACCGGCTCGCCGCGGCCCGGCCCGACGTGGTGGTGGCGCCGGCCGTGCCGTACGGCTCCAGCGGCGAGCACGCCGGGTTCGCCGGCACGCTGTCGATCGGGCGGGCCGCCACCGAGCTGCTCCTGCTCGAACTGGGCCGGTCCGCCACGGAAACCTTCGGCCGGGTGCTGTTCGTCTCCGCGCACGGCGGCAACGCCGAACCCGTCCGGGCCGCCGCGGCCACGCTCGTCGCGGAGTCCCGGGACGTCTCGGTCTTCGAGCCGCGCTGGCCGGGGGAACCCCACGCCGGGGCGGCGGAAACGGCGCTGCAGCTGACGTTGCGGCCTGGCTCGGTGCACATGGCGCGCGCGGTCCGCGGCGACACCCGGCCCCTGCGCGAGTTGCTGCCGCTGCTGTGTTCCGGCGGCGTCCGCGCGGTCACGGACACCGGCGTCCTCGGCGACCCGACCCACGCCACGGCCGAGGACGGCGTGGTCCTGCTGAAGGAACTGGACACGCAGCTGCTCACCCACGTCGAGACCTGGGTGGCCCGGTGACCCCGCGCGTCGCCCTCGTGACGGGCGCCGCCCGCGGTATCGGCGCGGCGACCACGCTCCGGCTGGCCGAGCAGGGCTGGCGAGTGCTGGCGGTGGACCTCGCCGCCGACGACCCCGCCCTGCCGTACGCGATGGGCTCCGCGGCGGAACTGTCCACTGTGACCGGACACCCGAACGTTCTCGCGCACACCGCCGACGTCCGCGACCGCGCCGCCCTCACCGCCGCGGTCGCCGCCGCCGAATCCCGCTGGGGCGGCCTCGACGCCGCCATCGCCGCCGCCGGCGTCATCGCCGGCGGCCGGCCGCTGTGGGAGGTGCCCGAGGACCAGGAGGACGCCGTCCTCGACACCGACCTGCGCGGCGTCGTGAACCTGGCCCGCGCGGCCATTCCGGCGCTGCTGCGCCGCCCGGCCCCGCGCTCGGGCCGCTTCCTCGCCGTGGCCTCCGCGGCCGCGACGCGCGGGCTGCCGATGCTCGCCGCGTACTGCGCCGCCAAAGCCGGGGTCGCCGGCCTGGTCCGCGCCCTCGGCGTGGAACTCAGCGACAGCGGCGTCACCGCCAACGCCGTCAGCCCGGGCTCCACCGACACCCCGATCCTCGCCGAGAGCGCCCGTCTCTACGACCTGCCCTCGGCCGCCGCGTTCGCCTCGCAGCAGCCGGTGGGCCGGCTCCTCGATCCGGCTGAGGTCGCCGCCGTGCTGGCGTTCCTCGCCGGGCCGGACAGCAGCGGCATGACCGGCTCGGTCGTGCCCGTGGACGGAGGTCTGGCCCTGTGACCCTGACCCAAGCCACGGCCACACCAGCCGGGCAACCACTCGCGCTACTCGTCGACCCCGCCATGGTCGCCGCCGTGGCGGGCCTTCTCACCGACCCCGACGGCGGTGCTGTGCCCGGCTCGGTCGTCCCCGCCGGCGGCGGGGACCATTCAGCGACCCTGCCCCAGATCACCGCCCTGCCAGCCCGGCAACCACCCACACCGTCCGCCGACCCAGCCGAAGTCGCCGCCGTGCTGGCCTTCCTCGCCGACCCCGATCGCGGTGCCGCGACCGCCTCGGCCCTCCCCGTCGACGGGGATCAGTCAGCGACCCGGCCCCTGACCACGGCCATGCCAGCCCGGCAACCACTCGCCCGGCTCCTCAACCCCGCCGAAGTCGCCGCCGTGGCGGGCCTTCTCACCAACCCCATCGGCGCCGCCGTGACCAGCTCGGTCATCTCCGCCAACAGGAATCATTCAGCGGCCCTGCCCCAAACCACCGCCACACCAGCCCGGCAACCACCCACACCGTGCGCCGACCCAGCCGAAGTCGTCGCCATACCAACGCACCTCACCCACCCCGATAGCGGCGCCGTGACCACCTCGGTCATCCCCGCCAACAGGGATCATCCTGCGACCCTGCCCCAAACCACCGCCACACCAGCCCGGCAACCACCCACACCGTCCGCCGACCCAGCCGAAATCGCCGCCATACCAACGCACCTCACCCACCCCGATGGCGACGCCGCGACCGACTCCGTCAAACCCGCGAACGGAAGGCCGGCCCAGTGACCCCACCCCTCCCCCACGGGTTCCGCCTCGAACTCGACACCGGCACCCAGCAGCTGACCGACGCGCTGTGGTTCGGTGGCTCCCCCGCGCGTGTCCTCCGGCTGACCGCCGCCGGGCAGGAAGCGTGGCGCCGGCTGCAGAACGGGCCCGTCGACTCCCCCGCGACCGGTGCCCTCGCACGCAAGTTCACCGACGCCGGCCTCGCCCACCCCGTCCCGCCGCCGAGCGCGAAACCGCCGGATCTCACCATCGTCGTCCCGGTGCACGATCGGGCCGCGGCGCTCGGGCGGTGTCTCGGGGCGCTCGACGGACGCCACCCGGTGCTGGTCGTGGACGACGCGTCGGCCGATGCCGCCGCGGTGGCCTCGGTGGCGGCCGGGCACGGGGCGAAACTCGTGCGCCGCCAGGTCAACGGGGGTCCGGGCGCCGCGCGCAACACCGCGCTCGAGCACGTCTCCACGAACCTCGTGGCGTTCCTCGACAGCGACTGCGTGCCGAGTCCCGAGTGGACTGACCGGCTCGCCCCCCACTTCGCCGATCCGTTGCTCGCCGCGGTCGCCCCGCGGATCCGGCCGTTGGCGCCCGACGGCTGGGCCGGGCGCTACACCCGCGCGGCCGGCAGCCTCGACCTGGGCGACCGGCCCGGCCGCGTCGTGCCCGGAACCCGCGTGTCCTACGTGCCGACCGCCGCCCTCGTGGTCCGCCGGGAAGCACTGGCCCACCACACCTTCGACGAAACCATGCGGGTCGGCGAGGACGTCGACCTGGTGTGGCGGCTGCACAACGCGGGGCTGAGGGTGCGCTACGACCCGTCCGTCCACATCGGACACGAAGAGCCGGCGACCTGGCGCGGACTACTGGCCCGCCGGTTCCGCTACGGCACCTCCGCGGCCCCGCTCGCCGAGCGCCACCCCGAGGCGACGGCGCCACTCGTGCTGCACCCGTGGCCGGCACTCACCGTCGCGGGGCTACTGGCCCGAAAGCCCCTGGTCGCCGCCGCCGGGTTCGCCGCGGCAGTGCTGGGCATGCGCGAAACCCTGCGCTCACAGGACATCCCGACCGCCGGCGTCACCCGCGCCACGGCCACCGCCGTGCACCAGACGTGGCTCGGCACCGGCCGCTACGGCACGCAGTTCGCGGCACCGGCGCTCGCGGCGCTCCTGGTCGCGGGCGGGCGCCACCGACTCGCCGCCGCGTCGCTGCTGTTGGGCCCGCCGCTCGCCGCGTGGCTCGGCCGCCGCCCCGACCTCGATCCGGTGCGCTACAGCGCCGCCGCGATCGCCGACGACCTCGCCTACGGCGCCGGCGTCTGGGCCGGCTGCCTCACCCACCGCACCGCCGCGCCGCTGCGCCCGCGCATCGCCTGGCGGCCCCTTCGCATCGACCGTGAGGAACACCGATGAGCAACACCTGGTTCGAGTCCGTCGCCGAAGCCCAGCGGCGCGCGAAGAAGCGCCTGCCCGCGTCCGTCTACTCGGCACTGATCGCCGGCTCGGAAAAAGGCCTGACGCTGCAGGACAACCTCAACGCGTTCGACGAGCTCGGCTTCGCGCCCCGTACCGCCGGGCACCACGCGCAGCGCGAACTCGCCACGACGGTCCTCGGCCGCGACGTGTCCCTGCCCGTGCTCATCTCCCCCACCGGCGTGCAGGCCGTGCACCCCGACGGCGAGGTCGCCGTGGCCCGCGCGGCCGCCGCGCGCGGCACGTCGATGGGCCTGTCCTCCTTCGGCAGCAAGCCGATCGAAGACGTCGTCGCCGCCAACCCGAACACCTACTTCCAGGTCTACTGGACCGGCACCCGCGACGACATCGTGGGCCGCCTCGACCGCGCCCGGACCGCCGGCGCCGCCGGGATCATCCTCACCCTCGACTGGTCCTTCTCCCACAGCCGCGACTGGGGCAGCCCGCACATCCCCGACAAGCTCACCCCGCGCGAACTGCTCCGCTTCGCCCCCGAAGGCCTCACCCACCCACGCTGGCTCTACCGGTTCGCGCGCACCCGCCGCCTGCCCGACCTCACCGTGCCCAACATGACCCCACCCGGCGGCACCGCACCCACCTTCTTCGGCGCCTACGGCCAGTGGATGCACACCACCCCGCCCACCTGGGACGACGTCGCCTGGCTGCGGGCCCAGTGGGACGGCCCCTTCCTCCTCAAGGGCGTGATCCGCGTCGACGAAGCCCGCCGCGCCGTCGACGCCGGCGTCAGCGCCATCTCCGTGTCCAACCACGGCGGCAACAACCTAGACGGCACCCCCGCCACCATCCGCGCCCTTCCCGCCATCGCCACCGCCGTCGGCGACCAGGTCGAAGTCCTCCTCGACGGCGGGATCCGCCGAGGCAGCGACGTCGTCAAGGCCCTGGCTCTCGGTGCCCGCGCCGTCCTCATCGGTCGCGCCTACCTCTGGGGCCTCGCCGCCGGCGGCCAGGTCGGCGTGGAAAACGTCCTCGACGTCCTGCGGGGCGGCATCGACTCCACCCTGCTGGCCCTCGGCCACCGCAGCGTGCACGACCTGACCCCGGCCGACCTCGTGATCCCCGCCGGCTTCACCCCCGCCCTGGGCACGAACCCGGCGGCCGTGCTGCACTGAACAGTCAGGTGGTGCCGGCCGCGACCAACTCGATGATCTTCGGCGCGTGGTCCGCGATGAAGAAGTGCCCGCCGGGAAACTCGACCAGCTCGCAGGGCGCCGTCGTGTGCGTTGCCCAGTCCTTCGCCTCGGCGAGAGTGGTGTGGGAGTCGTCCGAGCCGATCAACGCGGTGATCGGCACCTCCAGTGGCTTGCCCCCGCCGAACCGGTACGTCTCGACCGCACGGTAGTCGGCGCGCACGGCCGGCAGGATCATGGCGCGGACCTCGGGTTCACGCAGCAGCCGGGTGTCCGTGCCGCCGAGGGACTCGATCTCGGCGACGAGGCCGTCGTCGTCGAGCCGGTGCACCCGGCCGGTCCGGCTCATCGCGGGCGACGGCCGGCCGGACACGAACAGATGCGCCAGGCGGAACCGCGGGTCGCCGGCCAGCCGGCGCGCCACCTCGAACGCGACGACGGCACCCATGCTGGGTCCCAGAAACGTCAGCGGCCGGTCGAGGAGCCCCGCCATGGCGGCGCAGATGTTCCTCACCGGGCCGGCGGTCCTGCGCGAGGCCCTCGGCGAGCAGGTGTCGGCCGAGGATCTCGGGGGCGCGCTGGTACACCACACCCGTTCGGGTTCCGCGCACCACATCGCGGCCACCGAGGAGGACGCCATCGCCTACGTCCGGGAGCTGCTCACCTATCTGTCCACTGAGGACACCATCACCAGGGTGCCGCCGCGGCATTCCTGACTTCCCCAGTCGCCACCGACGATGCCGGCACCGACAGCGCCTGGCTCCTCTCGATCGTCACCGGCGAGGTCGCCGGCGCCGCGAGCCTGCTGGTCCTCGACGCCTCCGACCTCGCGGCCGGACCGGTCGCCGCCGGGCACCTGCCGCGCCGCGTTCCCGCGGGGTTCCACGGCGCCTCGATCGCGGACGGACCCGAGTCCTGAGCGAGCGGACCCGGCTCGTGGACCCGGTGAACAGCTTCCTGCGGGCGGTGCAGGTCGAGAGCACCCTCGACCTGCGGTGCCTGATCGCCGGGCGGTTCGAGCTGGACCGCGAGGCGGTCGCGGCCGGGCTGGTTCCGTTCCACCTCGTCCTCGAGGGCTCGTGCACGGTGACCACCGCCGCCTCGACGACCGAGCTCAAGGCCGGTGATCTGCTGTTGCTTCCCCGCGGCGACGCCCACCGGGTGAGTGTTGTCACGACCGCGCCGCGGTGGGACGTCGCCGATACCGCGGGGCCGGCGTTCCCGACGCGGCGCAGCGTGGGCGCGGAGCCGGAACTCGATCTCTACTCCGGCCACTACCGCTTCGACCCGGCCGCGGGATTGGCGGTGGTCCGCACACTGCCGCCGGTGGTGCACGTCGCGCTCGGGATTTCGCTCGCCGGGCTGTCCCACGTGCTGCGCGGCGAAACCCGCTTCGGCGACGACTCCCTCGTGCGTTCGCTCTTCGGCGTACTGCTGGGGATAGCACTGCGGCCCGCGAACCCGGGCCGGTAGCGCGGTCCACACCACTGCCGGTTCCACGCCACCCACGGTCCACACCACTCGCGGTCCACACCACTGTCGGTCCACACCACTGTCGGTCCACACCACTGTGCCGGCCGATGTTCCTCCGGCCCTGCCGAAAAGTCCTTCTCGCCCGGACCCGGCGGACACGCCGGTTGCGCGCGTGGCTCGAATTTCGCCGGGTTCGGATCATGGCCGATTCAGGACTCGCCCGCGGCCCCTAGGTTGGGCGGGTGGAGCGAGGAGATGAGCGGTGACCCCGTCGTGCACCCGGGTTTCCTGGCCGATCGCGGGCCGCGCCGAGCTGCCGCGCCGGATGCGCGCGATGGTGTTCGACCGGTTCGGCGGCCCGGACGTCCTGCACCAGCGGGAGGTGGACACGCCGCGGCCGGGGCCCGGCGAAGTGGCGATCCGCGTGGCCGCGGTGAGCGTCGGCCGGCTGCTCGATCTCAGCGCCCGCGCCGGAACCCACCCGTACGCCCGGATCGAGCTCCCGCACGTGCTCGGCGCCGAGCACGCGGGCACGGTCGCCGCGGTCGGGCCGGGAGTGCGGTCGGTCCGCCCGGGTGACCACGTCGCGGTCATCCCGCTGCAGACGTGCGGTTCCTGCGCGGCGTGCGTGGCCGGCGCCGAGGAAGCGTGCGAGTCCGCACGGATCCTCGGCGTGCACCTGCAGGGCGCCTACGCCGAGTACACCGTGGTGCCCGAGGCGACGGTGTTCCCGGTCCCGGCGGGCGTGGGGCCCGAGGAGGCCGCGGCCCTCGTGTGGTCGGGCGCGGTCGCCGAGAACCAGTTCGAGCAGGCCGGCCTGAAAACCGGCGAATGGGTGCTGGTGCACGGCGCTTCCTCCGCGCTGGGCTCGCTCACGGCGACACTGGCCGGGCACCACGGCGCCCGCGTGATCGCCGCGTCGCGCTCGGCGGCCAAGCGCGACCGCCTGCGAGCGCTGGGCTCGATCGCCGCGGTGGTCGACCCCACCGGCCCCGGGTTCGCCGAGCAGGTGCGCAAGCTGACCGCGGGCGCCGGCGCGGACCTCGTGGTCGACAACCTCGGAGATCCCGCGATCTGGCGGTCCACCCTGGACGTCCTCGCGATGCGCGGCCGCGTCGTCTCCTCGGGCGCGTTCCTCGGCGGGAAGGTGGAGCTCGACCTGCTGCGGCTGTACTCCCGGTCCCAGCGGATCATCGGCGTCCGCACCGGCAACGCACGCAGCACCCGCCGGCTCTGGGCAGCCGTCGAAGCCGGGTTCCGGACCGACGTCGACCGGGCCTACCCCGTCACCCGCGCCGCCGAGGCCCACCGCTACCTGGAAGCATCCGCCAACACCGGCCGCGTGGTGCTCACGACGACCGACGACGACTGGGCGGACCGGCCCGGCGAGAAGGAGCAGTCATGAACCCGGACCACGCGGCGGCCCGCGTCTCCAAGCTCGGCTACGTGGAGTTCACGACCCCCGACGTCGACCGGCTGGTCGAGTACTACCGGACCTGCCTCGGGTTCCGCGTGGAGGAGCAGGCACCCGACGTCGCCTACCTCACCACCGGTTTCGACCACCACAGCGTGATCATCCGCGAAGGCGAGACGGCCGCGCGGACGGCAGTGGGCTACGAGATCGCGTTCGACCCGTCCGCCGCGCAGCGGCACCTCACCGACTCCGGGTACGAGGTCTCGCGGCGCAGCGACATCGCACCGGGCACCTCGGACGTGCTCGTGCTGGCCGAACCGGGCACGGACGTCCCGCTGCACCTCTACGCCGCGCAAACGCCGAGCGCCGCCGGCACGGAACCCGGCCCCGCGCACCGCCCGACGAAACTCGGGCACCTCGCCGCCTTCACCCCCAGCCTGAACCGGATCCAGGGCTTCTACGAGGACCTGCTCGGCTTCCGCTGGTCGGACACCATCGGCGACTTCTTCGTCTTCCTGCGCTGCAACGCCGACCACCACGCGGCCAACTTCCTCCAGAGCGCGAAGTTCTCCGGCATGCACCACGTCGCCTACGAGATGCGCGACCTCAACCACCTGCAGACCACGCTCGACCACCTGGCACGCCAC
This sequence comes from Amycolatopsis sp. NPDC004368, assembly GCF_053602515.1. Classification (NCBI taxonomy): domain Bacteria; kingdom Bacillati; phylum Actinomycetota; class Actinomycetes; order Pseudonocardiales; family Pseudonocardiaceae; genus Amycolatopsis; species Amycolatopsis sp. NPDC004368. Next base: position 27,388 of record NZ_JBSGDT010000033.1, read on the forward strand.
GACGTCCGGCTCCACTGGGGCCCGGGCCGCCACGGCCCCGGCCACAACGTGTTCACCTACCACCGCGACCCGGACGGCAACACCGTCGAGCTGTTCACCCAGCTCGACCAGATGATCGACGAATCGGCCGGCTACTTCGAACCCCGCCCGTGGCACGAGGACCGGCCCCAGGTCCCGAAGACCTGGGAGGTCGACATCGCCACCGCCAACGCGTGGGGTCCGGTGGCGCCCGACGTGCTCGATCACTGAGCCGGCGGAACTTCCCCGAAGCCCGGTGAGACACGGGCGGCCGATCCGGACATGTACGGGGTGAGGCGACGGACGGGAGGATGCGATCACATGGGTGTGCCGCCGGACAGGGCCGGACCGGCCGAGCGGGAACAGCGGTTCCGCGCTCTGCACGAACGGACGTACGCGGATCTGCTGCGGTTCGTGGAGCGCCGGGTCGACCCGGCCGAGGCCGAGGACGTGGTGTCGGCCGCCTATCTGACCGCGTGACGGCGCCTCGACGAGGTACCCGCCGACGCGCGGCCGTGGCTGTTCACCGTGGCACGCAACACGATGGCGAACCAGACGAGAGCCAGGTGGCGCCGGCAGGCGCTCGACGTGCGCGTGTCCGCCCTCCCCCGGGGGACCGAGGCCGACGGCGCGGTCGCCGTGGCCGTGCGCGTGGACCTGGCCCGCGTGTGGCAGCGGCTGTCCGCCGCCGACCGTGAGGTCCTGGCGCTGACCGCGTTCGACGGCCTCGACTCCACGCAGGCCGCGCTGGTGCTGGGCTGCCGGCCCAGCACCTACACGACCCGGCTCAGCCGAGCCCGCCGGCGCCTGCGTGACGCCCTCGATCCGCTGCCCGAAGCGCAGCCGCACAGTCTCGAGAAGGAGACCCGCTGATGGTGAACACCGATCCCCTCGCCGGCCTCGGCCTGCTCGACCCGGCGCTGGGCCGAGAGCCGAGCGAGACCGAGTGGACGCGCGCCCGCGCCTCGGTCGAGCGCATCATGTCCGACGACCGCACCGCCTGCGTCCGGCGCCGCTCACGCGTGCGCCGGCCCCGGCTGGCCGCGATCACGACCGTGGCGGCGGTGGCCGCCGTCGGTGCCGTGGTCGTGCCGAGCGTGCTGCCGAGCGCCGCCGACCGCGCGTTCGCCGCGTGGACGACCGACCCCGTCGAGCTCACCTCCACCCAGCCACTGCCGCTCGCCGAGGACTGCGCCCAGTTCGGCGGTGGCGGCACCGTGACCGCGGCTGACGTGCTCGTCGCCGAGCGCCGGGGTCCGGCCACGCAGCTGCTGCTCCACAAAGGACCGGCCGTGGCCGAGTGCGTGAGCTTCGACTCCGAGTCCGTCGTGGGCTGGACGCAGGTGGCCGGCTGGCCGGCCGCACACCCCTCGGGCCGGACCGTGACCGTCGACCTGCTCGACTCGCACGGCTCGGGCGGTGACGCGTTCTCGAACATCGCCGGACGCGTCGGGACCGACGTCGCGGGGGTCGACGTGGTGCGGGCCTCGGGCCAGGTCGTGCACGCCAGCGTGCGGGACGGCTGGCTGACCGGGTGGTGGCCGGGTGCCGACGCACTCGACCTGCGCCCGATCAAGATCGTCGTGCACACCACCGACGGCACCTCGGCCACGTTCGCCGCGACCGACCTCCTGTCGTGAGGTGCTCCGGGGGCGTCCACTGTGGACACCCCCGGCTGCGCGGAAAGCACGCGCGCGCCGCGCAGGCCGGAGAGGTCGAAGGTGAAGTAGGACTTCGCCACGTGCTTCTCGTCGGCCGGGCAGGCGTCGAGGCAGCCGGGACCGGGCAGCTTGCTCAGCTCCCGGGGCTGGGCGTCCCACGTCTGCGCCTGCTCGGAAAGGAGACCGCGGTCGCCGGCTGTTCGGCGGCGCGCGCCACCGATCTCTGGGTCACGGCACCGGCGAAACGTCGGGTGGGACGCCGCGGCGACGCTGCACCAGGCGATCGACCCGGGCCCACCTCGTTGACGCTGGTCCTGCGCCTACCCGACGACCAGTAGCGCGACCCGCGGTTCGATGCCGAACGTCAGCCTGCAGAAGAACCAGCCGTCCACTTCGTATTCGTTCTTCGTGACCGACAACGGACCCTCGATGACCTGCGCTCCGGCCCAGGCGTTCCACACCTACCGCTACCGCGGCGGCGACCCGGTCACGGTGCCAGTGGGGCCCGGACGGCACGGCGAGCGTCGTCCTCACCCCGCTCACCACCGATTTCCAGTCCCTGACCGCGACCACCACTCGTTCACCCCTCGCTCCGCCGCGCCGCCGCTGACCTGTGACGCCAGCGGGGCCATTCGCCCCGGCCAGCCGGTCCACTGCACGCTCACCCGGGTGCAGCCCGGTCTCGCCGCCTACGGCAGCACCGTGGAAACGTCGTACGGCACCGGCCCGGACGTGACCTTGGCCCCCGGCCCCGACGGCACGGGCGCGTTCGACGTCACCCCGCCGGCGGACCAGGCGCAGTACGTGCTCGTCGTCCGCGCCTGGAGCACCAATGGCGCCGGCCTGCGCACGGACACCTCGGTCACCCTGTTCTGGGTGGACGCCGCCGCGGCGAGCCGCCTGGCCAAGGCGGTCTGAGCCGGCCGCGGGCCGGTGACCGCGGCAGCCCGCCACGGTCACCGGCCGGCGCAGTTTCGCCGTCGGTGAACCCCGGAATCGGACCAGGGCCGAACCGCGTTGGCCTGACATGGACACCGACAACCCGGAGGACCCCCTCGACGCCTACTCGGCCATCGTCACCTCCGTCGCCGCTCAGCTCACGCCGCGCGTCGCGGCCTTGAGCGTCCGCTCGTCGCGCGGCGAGTCCGCCGGATCGGCCGTGGTGCTGACCGGCGAGTCGCACCTGGTCACCAACTCCCACGTCATCGCCGGCGGGGACCACGGCACGGCGGAGTTCGCCGACGGCACCGTCGCGCGTTTCGACGTCGTGGGCAGCGACCCGCTCTCCGACATCGCCGTGATCCGCGCCGACCGGGAAATCCCCACGCCGCCCGAATACGGCGACGCGGACACCCTGCTCGTGGGCTCCCTGGTCGTGGCCGTCGGCAACCCGCTCGGGCTGGCGGGCACCGTCACCGCCGGCGTGGTCAGCGCCCTGGGCCGCAGCATCCCGGCCCGCACGCGCACCGCCGCGCGCCTCATCGAGAACGTCATCCAGACCGACGCGGCCCTCAACCCCGGCAACTCGGGCGGCGCGCTCGCCGACAGCCGCGGCCGCATCGTCGGCATCAGCACCGCCGTCGCGGGCTTCGGGCTCGGGCTGGCGGTGCCCATCAACACCACCACCCACCGCATCCTGCACGCCCTGCTCCACGACGGCCGCGTCCGCCGCGCCTACCTCGGCCTCGTGACCACCCCGGCGCCGCTCACCCCCGGCCAGGCCGAGCGCTTCGGCCAGCGCACGGCGTTGCGCATCGTCGAGGTCGTGCCCGACAGCCCGGCCGCCCACAGCGGCCTCAAGCCCGCCGACCTCGTCCTCGCCCTCGACGGCGCGCCGCTGCGTACCGCGCAATCGCTGCAGCGACGCCTGTTCTCCGAGGCGATCGGCCGGCAGCTCGAGATCACGGCCCTGCGCAACGGCGCGCTCGTCGACGTGATCGCGGTTCCGGCGGAGCTGTCGGATTGACGACCCGCCTGGTGCAACCGGTCCCGGCCCCGGCTGCTCGCCGAGGCCGGGGACCGCGATCAGTTCAGCTTGCGCGTGTCCGCGGGCAGGCCGCCGCCCGCGTAGACGTCCTCGGCGAGCTTCGCCAGGGCGGTGAGGGCCACGTTCTGGCTCCACGGCCCGTAGGAAACCCGCGACACGCCCAGCTCCTGCGCCCGCGCCAGCGGGATCGAGCCGGGGATGCCGATCAGGTTCACCTTGCGCTCCCCCAGCTCGCCCACGAGCCGGGCCACCTGCTCCTCGTCGAGCAGGCCGGGCACGAAGAAGTTCGACGCCCCCGCCTCGAGGTACGCGCGACCCCGCACGATCGCGTCCTCGAGCACCTCGGCCGGGTCGCGGTCGCCGGCCTTGACGAACGCGTCGGTGCGCGCGTTGAGCACGAAGTCGACACCCGCCTTCTGCGCCGCCGCCACCGCCGCCTCGACCGCCTTGACCGAGTCGGCCAGTGGCTTCATCTGGTCCTCGAGGTTGCAGCCCACGGCGCCGACCTCGATCGCGCGCGCCACCGTGCCGGCCGGGTCGCCGTAGCCACCTTCGAGGTCCGCCGTCACCGGCAGGTCCCCGGCCGCCCGCACGATCAGGGCGACCTCGGCGATCATCTCTTCGCGCGGGATGTTCTCGCCGTCGGGATACCCGCGGGAGGCCGCGATCCCGTGGCTGGGCGTGGCCAGCGCCTTCGTGCCGGGCGTCTCGGCCACCACCCTCGCGGTGATCGCGTCCCAGACGTTGACGACGAGCAGCAGTTCGGGCGCCGCGTGCAGCTCCTGCAGCAGCCTGGCCTTGTCGGCGGTGGAAGTCATGCCGCACAACCTAGCGGCCCCGGCGCACCCCGACGGGTCAGGGCGCGTGCAGCGCCGACTTCATCTCCGCCAGGTACGAGTTGTAGTCCGCCTGCGCGAGCACCGGGTGGCTCCACGCCGGAGCCCACTTCGCGGGGTCCCACACGGCCGCGTCGTTGGTCACGTCCTTGCGGATCGACGTGTGGTTGGTGATCCTGACGACCGCTTCCTGGCCCGCCTTGGACACGAGCCAGTCGTCGAACAGGCGCGCGGCGTTGGGGTGCGGCGAGTTCTTCACGACGTCGATCAGGCTCAGCGAAGCCGGCAGCGGCGTGGCGTTGCCGAAGTCCAGCTGTGCGGGCGTCTTCCGCTTGAGCGCCGAGGCTTTGTAGCCGTACGCCGTGGCCGCGACGAGGGGTTCGCCGGCCTGGACGTCGGTCAGCGAGACGGTGTGGCTCTGCACGAACCGCGGCGAGTTCTCCCCCAGCGCCTTGAGCAGCGCCAGCGCCTTGTCGCGCCCCATCGCGATGATCAGGCTGTCGTACCAGTTCACCGCGTACGGATCGATGGAGAACTGACCCTTCCACTCCGGCCGGGTCAGGTCCTCCCACGACTTCGGCGGCGTCAGGCCGCGCTGGCGCACCAAGGTCGGGTTCCACGCCAGCACGGTGGTGAGCACGTACACCACACCCTGGTAGCCCTTCGGCAGCGTGAGCCCGGACGGCAGCGGCGGCGCGTCCTTCGGCTGGTACGGCTGCAGCGCCCCGGCCTGCACCAGCTGCGCGATCTGCGGTCCTTCACCGGAAACCACGTCGGCGTTGAACTTCCCGCCGCGCTGCTCGGTGATGATGCGCTGCGGCAGCTCGGAAGCGCTGGGGCGCAAGGCATTCACCTTCACGCCGGGGTAGGTCTTGGTGAACTCCGCGATGATCGGCTGCACGTCGGTGTCGGCGAACGTGGTGTACCAGACCACGGACCCCTCCTTGGCCGCGGCGGCCGCGAGCTGGTCCGGGGTGAGGTTGTCCGCCGCCGCCTGAGCCGCGGAGTCGTCGGCCGCGCCGGCGCCACACCCGGCAGCGAGCGCGAGCAACGCGGCGGACAGGAAGACGAGCGGCCGTCGGATCGAATGCAAGGGGTGCATCGCCGTTCCCTTCGGGCGAGGGCGGCCCCGTCGTCCGGCAGGGCGGCGGCTCACCTCGTCGTGACACCGTTTGGCGCAATGGTATTACCATAACAGCCTTCACGGCTCACCGCGACCACCTTGCCGCTTGCTGGTGCGAGACGCGGGCTGTTCCGAGACGCGGGGGCCAGCCGTCACAACGCGTCCGGGCCGCGCTCCCCCGTCCGCACCCGCACCACGGTCTCCACCGGGGTCACCCAGATCTTCCCGTCGCCGATCGTCCCCGTGTGCGCCGTGTCGCGGACCGTCCGCAGCGCGGCGTCGACCTGGTCGTCGTCGAGAAGGATCTCCAGGCGGAGCTTGGTGATGAAGTCGATCTCGTACTCGGCGCCGCGGTAGATCTCGGTGTGGCCCTTCTGCCGGCCGTAGCCGCGGACCTCGGTGACCGTCATGCCGGCGATGCCGAGATCCTGCAGGGCCACTCGCACGTCGTCGAGCACGAACGGTTTGACGACGGCGGTCAGCAGCTTCATCGAGTCTCCTCGCGCGGCCGGTGCGATCCCGGACTGCCGGCGAGCGCGCTTCCCCGGCGTCCGGATTGGACGGCCAGCTCGTACGCGCCCTCGGCGTGCTCGGCCTCGTCGACACCGTCGATCTCAGCCTCGCGGTCGAGCCGGAATCCCATGAACCGGTGCATGACCCAGCCGATCAGGAAGGTCACGACCAGCGAGTAGCCTAGTACCGCGAAGGTGCCGAGCGCCTGGCGCCACAGCTGGTCGAACCCGCCGCCGTAGAGCAGGCCGTTCACCCCCTGCGGGTTCACGCCGACGGTCGCGAACACACCGATCAGCAGCGTCCCGGCGAAGCCGCCGATGCCGTGGACCGCGACGACGTCCAGTGAGTCGTCGAACCCGAACCGGTACTTCAGGCCCACCGCGAACGAACACACCACACCCGCCACCAGGCCGATCGCGATCGCGCCGATCGGTTCGACGTAGGCACACCCGGGCGTGATCCCCACCAGCCCGGCCACCGCCCCGGACGCGGCGCCGAGCGTGGTGGGCTTCCCGTCGCGGAACTGCTCGACCAGCAGCCACCCCAGCACCGCGACCGCGCCCGCGACCGTGGTGTTCAGGAACGACGTGGCGGCCAGGTTCTTCGCCGCCAGCGCGGAGCCCGCGTTGAACCCGAACCAGCCGAACCACAACAACCCGGCGCCGAACATCACGAACGGCAGGTTGTGCGGCCGCGCCGCCTGCTTCGGCCACCCGTGCCGCCGCCCCAGCACGACCGCCAGCGCCAGCGCGGCAGCCCCGGAATTCACCTCGACGGCCGTGCCACCCGCGAAATCGAGCAGGTGCACCTTGCCCAGCAGCCACCCGCCGGGCGCGAACACCCAGTGCGCCACGGGCAAGTACACCAGCGTGACCCACACGACGGAGAACACCGTCCACGTCCAGAACCTCGCCCGCTCGGCGATCGCCCCGGCCAGCAGCGCGACGGTGATCACCGCGAACATCATCTGGAACGCCACGAACGCGTACAGCGGCACCTTGTTCCCGGCCACCCCGATCGTCTGCTCGGCGATCCCGCGCAGCCCAGCCAGCCGCAGATCACCGAGCAGCCCACCGAACCAGTCCCCACCGAAGGCCAGCGAGTACCCGTACACCACCCAGACCAGACCGACGGTCGCGAGGCAGACGAACGTCATCGCCATCACGTTCAGCACGCTGCGCGCGCGCACCATCCCGCCGTAGAACAGCGCGAGACCCGGCGTCATCAGCATCACCAGCGCCGCGCTCACGAGCAGCCACGCCGTGCTTCCGGTATCCACCACGCTCGGTCTTCTCCTCTCGCCACCCAGCGGCAGGAAACTAACCACGCGGTGTTACCGGCGTGTTTCCGCGAGGAGTCGACCACCTACTCACGATCGGGCGAATCGGGCTAATCGGGAACAACGGGCTGTCGAGTTGTCCGGAAAGGACACTTCCGGACAACGGGCAGAGTGATCGACATGCCGGGCTGGACACGGCCGGGAGACGACGGTGACGCTGATCCGGGGTGGAGCGTTGCGGCGCGCTGTCGACCACTCCTTGCGAGCGGCACCTCGAAACGAAACCGGCTCGACCGCAGTAGCTCTACGACGCCGCCGCAGCAGTACCGGCCGGCGCGGGAAACCCGCCCACCGCCTGCTCGAACGCCTGCGCCACCCGCAAAACCGTGGCGTCGTCGAACCGCTTCCCCACGATCATCATCCCCGCCGGCAGCCCGTCCACCAGTCCCGCCGGCACGCTGCACGCCGGGTGCCCGGTCACGTCGAACGGCGCGGTGTTGCCGATCATCGACAGCGCCGTGTCCAGGTAGTCCGCGAGTGACACGTCCGCCGGCGGCAGCTCCCGCGCGACATAGGGCAGCGTGGGCATCACGAGAACGTCGTAGGAGCCCAGCACCAGGTCGTAGGCGGCGCGCAGTTCGTAGGAGAGGTTGCGCGCCATGGCGTAGTACTTGCCGCCGGCGAGGTCGAAGGTGTAGCGGCCCGAGAGGCCGACGAGCTGGACCGTCTTGGACAGCTCGCGGCCGCGCGCGAGGCGACCCCGCGCGTAGTGCTCGATCAGCTCGGGGTCGTACTGGCCCCAGGTGCCCATGCCGTAGCCGTGGCCGTCGATCATCTGGTAGGCGGCGCCTTCGGTCGCGATCACGTTCCAGACCGCCATGGCGTCGAGGTGCCACGGGACCGAGACCTCGGCCGCGGTCAGGCCCGCCGACCGCAGCACGTCCACCGCGTCGCGCACCGCGGCGTCGACGCCGGTCAGCGACACCGGCGTGCCGAACCCTTCCCGCACCACGCCCACGCGCAGCCCGGCCGCGCCCTCGCGCAGCGCGGCGACGTAGTCGACCGGCTCGAGGACCGTCGGCTGCCGGGAGTCGTAGCCGTCGACGCCGGCCAGCACGCCCAGCATCAGCGCGGCGTCGGCCACCGTGCGGGTCATCGGTCCCAGGTGGTCGATGGTCTGCTCGATCGGGAACGCGCCGGTGTACGGCACCAGCCCGTACGTCGGCTTGTGCCCCACGATCCCCGTGAACGACGCCGGGATCCGCACCGAACCGCCCTGGTCCCCGCCCACCGCCAGGTCGACGTCACCGTTCGCCACCAGCGCCGCGCTCCCGCTCGACGAGCCGCCCGCGTTGCGCGAGAGATCCCACGGGTTGCGCACCGGCCCGGGCCACGACGTGAAGCTGCCCCCGGAGAAACACAGGTCCTCACACGTGGACTTGCCGGCGATCGTGGCGCCCGCGGCGAGCAACCGGCGCACCACCGTGGCGTCCCGCCGCGGCACGAAGCCCTCCATCGACGCCGACCCGTTGACCATCGGCACCCCGGCCACCGCGATGTTGTCCTTGACGGCGACCGTCCGCCCCGCCAGCGGCCCCTCCGCCGCCTCGTTGATCGAGGTCCGCACCGACCAGGCGTTGAGCGGATCGTTCCCGGGCAGCGACGACTCCCGTACCGGCACTTCGGGCGCGGACCTCGCGTAGAGCCGCTCGACCTCCTCCGACGCCGCCAGGGTCCCCTCGACCGCCGGGACGAACTCCGCGACCTCGGCGTCGGTCAAGTCGAATCCGTAGCGCTGCGACAGCCGGGCGAGCCTTGCCGCGTCGGGCACAGGGAGAGCCATGACCGCTCCTTCGAGGTCGGCGATGGCGTCGAACCTAGGGACGAACCGCCTGCCCGTCAACGCGAGCCGCTCAGGCGAAGAACTCCGCGATCCGCTCGATCGCGCGGGGGATGTGCACCTCGCCGGCGAGGACCTCGTGGCGCGCGCCGGGATAAACGGCGCGCAACGCGGCCACACTGCGCGCGTACTCCGGTGACGTGCTCCCACCCCGCAGCAGCGTCATCGGCACACCCACCCCGGCCCAGTACCCGGCCGGCACCCGTACCGCGGTCGCCGACTCCAGATCGGCGACGAGACCGGGGACGAGCTGCGCCAGCTTCGCGATCGTCGCACCGCCCATACCTTCGACCCGGTGCGCGGGCGTCCCGCTCAACGCCAGCGCGAGGCGCACCGCGTCTTCGGGCCGGCCGTCCGCGACAGCTTCCCGGCATCCCGTGAGCATCGGACGCAGCGGATCGCCGAGCAGCGCCATCGGCGGCTCGTACAGCACCAGTTGCGCGACACGTTCCTCGGCGGCGCGCGTGGCGGCCAGGCTCACCAGGCCGCCGAAGGAATGCCCGAACACCCGCGCCGGCTGCGCGAATTCTCCCAGCACCGCAGCGAGATCCGCGGCCTGCAGCTCGACCGTCACCGCCTCCGGCCCCGTCGCGGTCCGCCCGTACCCCCGGCGTTCGACGAGCACCACCTCGTACCGGCCGACCAGCGCCCGCACCAGGGGCCCGTACAGCTGAAGCGGCGCGAGAACCCCCGGCACGATCACCAGCGGCCGCCCCCGGCCCTCGACCGAGAAGTGGATTTTCGTTCCGTCCGGGGAAACCGCACTCCCGTAACGCACGGCGGCTCCTCACCCTGACCCTGTTCGGCACTCGGAAGATCTTTCCACGGGCAAGAGCACGAGTCGTGAAACCCGGCCGGAAAACCGGAAGCACACGAAGCAGTGATCAGCGGTGGCGGTTTTCCGGCGAAACCGGCCGCCCGGAGGGGTCCACCGTGGACACCACCAACCCGGCGACCACCCCACGATCGGCCCGCACGATCTCCGCCGCGCTCGGGACGTGCGCCGGGCCGGTCAGCCACTGCACCGCGACCCCGATCAGCAACGAGTAGCAGTGCGCCCCCACCACCCGCACCTCGTCCGGCGCGGCGTCCTCGGCCAGGCCGCCGAACGCTCGGACCAGCGCGGTCCGCGCCGGCTCCTACCCCCGGGCGTCGATGACCCGGATCTCTTCGCCGTGCTGCACGTAGCTGACGCTGGCGAAGTTCACGAACCACAGCTCGCGGTGCGCGGGATCGATTCGACGATGTGGCCCCAGCGCTCCTCGTGCCCCACCGGCTCGTCCGGCGCGCCGAGCGCGGAGAACAGGAGCTCGCCCCACTCCGCGTTGAGCTCGACCAGCACCCGCGTGAGCAGCTGGTCCTTCGAGCCGAAGGGGTAGTTGATCGACGCCCGGTCGGCGCCGCTGCTCGTCGGTGTCTCGGCCGGCACGCTCGCCATGCAGGGCATCGAAACCGCCACGTCGCCGCTGACAGCACCACGCGGGTCCTCGCATCGGTCAACTACCTCGTGGTCGTCCTCATCGGACTGTTCATGGCCATCACGCTGACGAACAACCTCGTCGGCGCGATCGGGCGGCGCCGCGGCGAGTTCGCCGTGCCGGCCCTGCTCGGGGTCCACCGGCGTCCAGGCCCGGGGCGTGCGGCTGCGCGAAACCGCGACGTCGACGGTGACCGGCGCGGCGGCCGCGTTCGTGGCCGTTGTCTCGACCTGTCCGACGGACTCGACCACGAAGAGAACACGCTCGCGCCGGCCGGCACTGAGCACCTCAGCGCTTCGCGGAACGACCCAGCCGCAGAGCCGAGACGAGGAAGAACAGCCCGCCGAGCGTCGCGTACCCGGCGAGGGTCGTCAGCGTGGCGCCGTCCTTTGTGGACTGCAGGATGAACGTCGTGCCGGCCACGGCGGAGATCGCGCCGCTGAGGATCATCGGCCACTGGCCGCCGAGTGGGCGGCGCAGCAGGCCGACGACGAGCTGGACGAGCCCGGCCACGATCGCCCACGCACCCCAGACCCGCAGCACCCCCGGGATGCCTGAGGACGCGGCGACACCGAGGCCGACGGCGGCGGCCAGGCTGATCACGATGTTCGCGTAAAGGCCCGCGGTGTCCGTCTTCGCGGAGCGGGCGTCGACGATCGCGGCGGCGACGTCGAACACCGGGTAGAGCACCAGCAGCACGACGCCGACGGGGCCGAGCGCCTTCGCCGTGGCGAACACCAGCGCGGCCCACACGACGGCGGCCCGAAGCGGACGAAGTACAGGCGCCGCAATGCAAGTGCGGCCACGGAGCGGTCTTCGGAGATGGTTTGCGCAGTCATCACGGCACCTCGGGGAGATAGAACGATCGGTCTTGCCGTTCGGAACTATGGCAGTCCCTCCGGGGAGCACGCAAGACCGAACGTTCTATCTGCTAGCCTGACGGTCACCACGAAGGGAGGTCGCGTGTCCGAAGCCCGCACCCGGCTGCTCGCCACGGCGACCCGGCTGTTCTACTCCGAAGGCCTGCACTCGGTCGGCGTCGACCGGATCATCTCCGAAGCGTCCGTCACGCGCGCCACGCTCTACCGGCACTTCCCCGGCAAGGACGACCTCGTCGTGGCCTACCTGACCGAGGCCGACCAGTTCATCCGCGCCCGCGCCGAAACCCTCCGCGCGGCCGGCCACAGCCCGGCCGACACCGTGCGCGCCTTCGCCGAGTCCATCGCCGACGACCTGCGCTCGCCGGGCTTCCGCGGCTGCGCCTTCCTCAACGCCGCGGCGGAGTACCCCGACCCGGCCCACCCGGTGCACCGCGCCGTCCTCACCCACCGCGACTGGTTCCTGGCCACCGCCACCGAACTGTTCGCCGCCGTCGGCGAGGACGCCCCGGAACCCGCGGCCCGCCACTTCACCCTGCTGCGCGACGGCGCCATGTCCGCCGGCTGCCTCACCGACCCGGAGCCGGTCTGCGAGACGTTCCTGCTGGGCGTGGAAGGAATCCTGCGGCACCGGGAGGCGGTTCCTGCCGCACGCGGGCGCCGGACCCGGCGCTGACCGCTCGCCTCACCGGCGGTCGAGCCGGCCGATCAGCTCGTCGAGCGCGAAGTCGACCGTGAACGCGTACTCGGCGGCCGCGTCGAACCGGGCGAGGTCCGGTGCGGCGGCCGCCACGGCGGGCAGGCCGCTGTCGGCCCGGATCGCGTGGCACCGGGCGATTCCCGCCAGGTCCGTCGTGCCGTGGGAGGGCCCGGCGTCGACTTCGCGCAACAGTGCGCCGATGAGGTTCGCGACCAGCGTCCGCAGGAGGTGCACGGACTCGCCGGCGGGGCAGCCGGCATCGCACAGCACGGACCGGACTGCCTCGACCGGCGCGAGCCCTTCGAACGAACCGAGCTGCCGGGTGAGCACCAGGGAAGCGGCTCCCGGATGGGCCAGCGCCCCGGACGTCGCCCGTCGGCTCGGGCAGTGATGGCCCCCAGGAGGTTCTCGGCGACCGCGTCGAGGAGGCCGTCCTTGCCGTCCACGTGGTGGTGAAGACTCTTCGCGTCGACCCCGAGGACCCGCCCGACGGCACGCATGCTGACCGCGGGGACACCCTCGGCGTCGAGGACCCGCAGAGTCGCCTCGACGATCGCCGCACGGGAGAGCCGGCTTTCGCCCTTCGGCGGGCGCCCGCGGCGGGCAGTGGTCGTGCTGGACCACATGCGCGACGAGGTCGTGCAGGACTGCGACGCCACCCTCTCGACGTTCCCGCACCCGCACCACGAGCGGCGCCGCACGCGGATGACCGTCCACGACGGCGACGGTGAGGTGCGCGGGTACTACCACGACACCCGCGTGGCCTTCCCCGATCAGGACCACGAGATCATCGCGCTGCGCCACGCGCACGACGCCGTGATCGTCGAGTTCTGGCTCACCGGCACCCACCGCGGTCCGCTCGGCAAAGTGCCGCCCACCGGATCGCGGCACCGCACGCGGATGACCGCGTACTTCCTCTTCGACGCCGACGAGAACCCGCTCGTCGAGCGCACCTACTTCGACCAGCTCACCATTCTCAAGCAGCTCCTCGCCGGCCTCGACAAGACGAACCCCGCAGACCTGTTCACGCTCGGCCGCGCCGTCGTGGGCGCGCTCGCCACCGCCGGCGGCGAGCCCGACCCACACCACCGCCCCCGCGCTCGACGGCTGATGAAGGTCCACCACCTCAACTGCGGCACCATGCGGCCCTGGGCGACCCCGGACGGGCTGGTCTGCCACGTCCTGCTCGTCGAGAACCCGCACAGCCTCGTCCTGGTCGACGCCGGGCTCGGCCTCCGCGACGCCGAGGACCCGGCCGGCCGGTTGGGCCCGACGCGGTTCTCCGTGCGCCCCGCGTTCGATCGAGCCGAGGCCGCCGTCACCCAGGTCGCCCGCCTCGGCTTCGACCCGCGCGACGTCCGCCACGTCGTCCTCCCCCACTTCGACGCCGACCACACCGGCGGGCTCGCGGACTTCCCGTGGGCCCGGGTGCACCTCACGGCCGCCGAACGCTTCGCCGCCCTCCACCCCCGCGGCCTCGTCGAACGCGGCCGGTACCTGCCCACCCGCCGCGACCACGGCATGATCCTGGTCGGGCATTCCCCCACCGCGGGCGAATCCTGGCGCGGCTTCCCGGGCGCGACGGAACTCACCGACGTCGCCCCGGCATCGTGCTCGTCCCGCTGCCCGGGCACTCCCGGGGCCACGCCGCCGTCGCGGTCGACACCGGGGACCACTGGGTTTTCCACGCCGGGGACGCCCTCTACCACCACCGCCGGCTCGGTGCGACCGGCAGAGCACCCCTCGCGCTCACCGCGATGGAACGCGTCGTCGCCCACGACTGGCGGCAGGTCAAGGCCAACCACCGCCGGCTCGCCGAACTGGCGCGGACGGCCGGCCCCGATCTGGTGCTGGTCGACGCCCACGATCCCGTCCTGCTGCACCGGGCGCGTGCCTGAGGAGGGTGGTCAGTGCTCCGGCAGCTGCCGCCGTTCCCTGAGGCGCTCCAGGTCCTCCCGCAGGTCCGTCGGCAGCAGCTCCGCCATCTGCTCGGGCCGCAGCGGCAGGTCCAGCAGGCTCAGCTTGACCCGGCTGCGCTGTGCGTGCCGCCCGGGGTCGAGGCGCACGACCTGGGCCGCGTCCGGGCGCAGCGTGGCGGTGAGCGGTGTGGCCGGATCGAGCGGGCGCCACGCGTTCCCGTCCACGCGCACCACCGCCGGCGCTCGGCGGGCGGCGCCCCGCAGCGTCACCACATCGCTCGCGGGCAGCACGATGGCCCGGCTGACACCCGACATCGACGCCACCGGCGTCACCGCCAGCACCTCCGCCGCCGGTGAGATGACCGGCCCGCCGGCGGCGTAGTTGTACGCGGTCGAGCCTGTCGGGGTGCTCAGGATCAACGCGTCGCAGCGGTAATAACCGAAGTGGATCTCGTCCACGAGCAGGTCCACTTCCACCGTCGCACCGGGCTCCCCACCCCCGACCACCACGTCGTTGAACGCGACGGCCTTCGCACCCCCCTCGTCCAACGCGACGCAGCTGTGCGGCTCGATCTCGAAATCCCCGCCCGCCAACCGCTCGAGCGCCCCGGCCAGCTCCGACGGCGCGATCTCGACCAGGAACCCGACGTTGCCGTAGTTCACCCCCAGCACCGGCACGGGCCGATCCACGGCCAGGCGCATCGCGCCCAGCATCGTCCCGTCGCCCCCGAGGCTGACGATCGCGTCGACCCCGGCCGCGAACTCGGCTTCCGGCACCACCGGTACCCCCGCACCGACCTGCGCGGCGTCCACCTCCCGCACGACGATCTCCACGCCCCCGCGCGCGGCCCACGAAACCAGCACATCGACCGACGCGCCCACCGCCTTGCTCGGATGCGCCACGACCCCGACCCGGGCCACCTCGGAACCAGCCATGGGTTCATTGTGGCGAGGCCGACGCCGGCCCGCTTCCCACGAACGGACGATCCACAATGGCCGGTGGAGGCGGCCGGGCCGCCCGATCGGGACGGGCGACAAACCGGTCGATCAACGCATTCGCGACCTGCCTATGCTGTGCGCCATGACGAGCGACCTGGGGTACGACTGCTCCTGCTGCGGCCGGCACCACGACGAACTCCCGCTGGGCTACGGCACCTTCGCACCGGCCTACTGGCACGACGGCCTGGCCGGCAACCCCGACAGCGTCCTCGGCGACGAGCAATGCGTGATCGAGGGAGAGCACTTCTTCGTCAAGGCCCGCTTGGTCCTGCCCACCCTCGACGCCGGCGACGACTTCGAATGGGGCGTGTGGGTGTCGCTCAGCAAGGCCGGCTTCGCCCGCGTCACCGAACTGTGGACCACGCCGGAACGGGTGCAGGAGCCGCCGTACTTCGGCTGGCTCGCCACCGAGCTCCCCACCTACGAGCCCACCACGCTGAACCTGAAAACCAACCTGCACAGCCAGCCCGTCGGCGTCCGGCCGATCGTGGAACTCGAGCCCACCGATCACCCGCTGGCGGTCGAACAACGCACCGGGATCACCCGTGCCCGCGTCCAGACGATCGCGGAGCTGCTCCTGCATCCCCACCGGTGACCGCGCCGCATCCCGGCGTACCGGCGGCCGCGCGCCGATAAAATTCGCGGACGGACCATCGATGGGCGGGCGGCTCGTTCGTCGTGGAGATGGACGGGCCCGATCGGGGCCCCGACCGACGGGATGCGTGCGATGGCGAAGTACCTGCTCCTCATCTACGGGGACGAGCAGATCTGGGAAGCGGGCTCCGCGCAGGGGCGGGCGGAGATCGAAGCGGGACATGCCGCGTTCAACACCGCGGCCGGGGCCGCGGTGCTCTCCGGCCACGAGCTCCTGCCGACGGCGACCGCGACGAGCCTGCGGGGCAGCGCGAACGGCCGGCCGACGCCGACCGACGGGCCGTTCCTCGAGTCCAAGGAGGTGCTCGGGGGTTACTACGTGGTGGAGGCGCCCGACCTGGACGCCGCCGTCGAGCTCGCCGAGCGGCTGCCCGAGCTCAGGGTGGCGCACAGCGGGGTCGAGATCCGGCCGATCAACGAGCCGCGGTAGGCGGGCCTTGACCGAGGATGCCGACGTCATCGATGCCGTCGCGCAGGCGCACCGTCGCGAGTGGGCCGGCGTGCTCGCCGCGACGGTGCGGGTCGTGCGTGATCTCGACCTGGCCGAGGAGTGCGTGCAGGACGCGTACGCCCGGGCGCTGCGCACGTGGTCGGCGAGCGGTGTGCCGGCCCGGCCGGGCGCGTGGCTGACCACCGTCGCGCGCAACCGCGCGAAGGACCTCCTGCGGCGGGAGTCGGTGCTGCGCTCGGCGTTGCCCCTGCTCGTCGTCGACGACGTCGTGACCGAGCCGGCGGACCCCGAGACCGTCGGAGACGACCGGCTGCGGCTCATCTTCACCTGTTGCCACCCGACCCTCTCGCGCGATGCCCGGGTGGCGCTCACCCTCCGGTTGGTGTGCGGGCTGTCCACCACCGAGGCCGCGCGGGCGTTCCTGGTGCAGGACGCGGCGATGGCGGCCCGGATCACCCGGGCGAAGAAGAAGATCAGCGGTGCCCGGATCCCCTACCGGGTGCCCGGCCCCGGCGACCTTCCCGAACGGGTGGGTTCCGTCCTCGACGTCGTGCACCTGGTGTTCACCACCGGCCACCTCACCCCGGTCGGCGACCGGCTGGTGCGGCGCGACCTCGTGGACAGCGCCCTCCACCTGGCCCGCACCCTGCACCAGCTCCTGCCCGGCAACACCGAAGTCACGGCTCTCCTGGCGTTGCTGCTGCTCACCGACGCCCGCCGCGACACCCGGCTTTCCGAGGACGGGGAGCTCGTCCTGCTGGCCGACCAGGACCGTGCGCGCTGGGACGCGGTTCAGATCGAGGAGGGCACCGCACTGCTCACCGACACCTTGCGGCTCGCGGGCCCGACGAGGTACGGCGTGCAGGCCGCGATCGCCGCGGTCCACGCCGAAGCGGCGAGCTGGGAGGACACCGACTGGGTGGAGATCGTCGGCCTGTACGACGTGCTGCGCCGCCTGTGGCCGTCGCCGGTCGTCGACCTCAACCGGGCCATCGCCGTCGGCTTCCGCGACGGCCCGGCTGCCGGCCTCGCCGCTCTCGCGCCTCTCCTGGACGACCCGGCCCTCGGCACCCACGCCTACCTCACCGCCGCCCGCGCCGACTTCCTGCGCCGCCTGGGCCGGTGGGCCGAGGCCGATGTGTCGTACGAGGAGGCGCTGACGATGACCGACAACGAGGTGGAGCGTGCGTTCTTGCTGAGCCGTCGGGAGGAGGTCAGGCCGCACCTCGGCTGATCGAGGGCCTCGCGGGCGACCTCGTCCCTTCCCGCGCTGACCCGGCGGACTCCGCCCAAACGGCTCAGCGGATCCGTCGCCCGGTCTCGGCACACGAATACCCGCCCAGTTCCTCGATCTCCGCCCTGAACTCCGGTCGGTCGAGCAGCTCCCACAACGGCGCGAGCAGGTCGTGGGACAGGTCGTCGGGGCGCAGGACCAGGTCGTAGGGCTCCTGGGCGACGGGGACGAAGTCGAGGTCGAACGCGCGGGCCGCGGCGAGAATGCCGAGGCCGGTGTCCGCGCGGCCGGCCGCGATGGCGGCGGCGACGGCGAGGTGGGTGTGCTCCTCGCGCGCGTAGCCCGGGATGGCGGCCGGGTCGATCCCGCGGCGGGTGAGCTCGTGGTCGAGCAGGGCGCGGGTGCCGGCGCCGCGCTGGCGGTTGACGTACCGGAGGCCGGGCTGGGCCAGATCGTCGATTCCTTTGATCCCACCGGGGTTTCCGGGGGCGACGAGGAGGCCTTGATCGCGGTGCACGAGCCGGATCACCGCGGCGTCGGGGCCGAGGAGCTTGTCCACATAGGGCAGTGTGTACTCCCCTGTGGACGGATCGAGCAGGTGGGAGCCGGCGAGGTGGCACAACCCGTCGCGCAGGGCGACCAGGCCGCCGAGCGAGCCGACGTTGGAGGAAGCGAGCGTGACGAGCGGGTCGGCGGCGCGCAGGGCGGACGCGGCGAGGTCGAGCACGAGGTCGTGCGAGCCGATCGCCACGATGGTGCGGTTGATCTCGCTCAGCCCGCGCAGCAGCTCCACCTGCACGTCGGCGGCCGCGTGGTGGCCCTCGACGCCCGCCGGGACGACGAGCAGGCCGTCGGCGCGCACGAGGGAGGTGAGCACGCCGGCGCCGCGGGGCAGCGGGGTCGCGACGACCTGGCCGCGCACCCGGCCCAGCCGCACGCGCACCCAGTCGTCCATCCCGACCACGGACGGCAGCTTCCGGGCCAGCCGCGCCGTGGTGACGGGCCGCTGCCGCGTGGCCGCGCCCTCGAGCTCGGCCAGCGCCGGCGCGGCGAAGATGTCGAACGTCAGCGCGGCCGAGACCGGATACCCCGGCACACCGATCACCGGCGTGGCCGGCTCCCCGCTCACCACACCCAGCACAACGGGATGGCCGGGCCGGACCGCGACCCCGTGCACCGCGAGCGAGCCGGCTTGCGCGACCACGCGGGCGGTGTAGTCGTCGCGTCCGGCGCTGGATCCGGCGATGAGCAGCACGAGGTCGGCTTCGGCGGCGGCCGCGCGCAGCACGGCGGTGATGGCGCCGGGATCGTCGGCAACGATGTCGGTGACCCGCGCGGTGCACCCCACCTCCCGCGCCTGGGCGGCCAGCATGAGCGAGTTGGTGTCCGGGATGTCCCCGGCCTCCAGCGCCGAGCCGAGCGGACGGATCTCGTCACCGGTCGGGATGATCACCACGTTCGGCGCCCGCCGCACCGCCAGCTCGATCACCCCCGCGGCCGCGCACGCCGCCACGTCGACCGGCCGCAGGCGGTGCCCTTCGGGCAGCAGCAGCTCTGCCGCGCTGATGTCCTCGCCGATCGAGCGCACGTGCTGGTAGGGCGGCACCGCCGCCCTGAGCTCGGCGCCGTCGGCGGTGTGGTGCACGTGTTCGCGCATCACCACCGCGTCGTACGCCGGGGGCACGGGGTCGCCCGTGTCGACGACCTCGAAGTCACTCAACACCACCGGCGTCGTCTCCGACGCGCCCACCGTGTCGGCCGCGCGCACGGCGATCCCGTCCATCCCGGAGGAGTCGAACGCCGGCGAGGACCGCCGCGCCCACACCGGTTCCGCCGTGACCCGCCCGACCGCGTCACCCACCGGCACGCGCACCACCGCCACCCGCGCCGGACACCCGGCGGCGGCGCGCGCCTCACCCCAGGCGGCGTGAGCCCGAGCGGCCGGGACGTCGGAGACGAAGGGACTGTTCATGCGTACAGCGTTACCTCAATCCCGGTGCCGGCGTCGAGCCCGGCCGGCCGAGACGAAGGACCGGTTCACCCGTACACCGTGACATCGACCTCGGCACCTTCATCAAGACCCGTTGCCGCCTCGGGCACCACCACGTAGCCGTCCGCCCGGGTCAGCACCGACAGCAACGCCGACGGCCCGAACAACGGCTCCGCAACCCCGCCACACACCCGAACCTGCACCACGTCCAACCGCCCCGCGGCCGACGCCAGGCCGCGCGACAAGCGGGCCCGCACGTTGGGCCGCGCGGGCGGCGTTGAGCACCCACCCAGCCGCCACACCAGCGGGACCCCGATCTGACCGAACACCACCAGCGCCGACAGCGGATTGCCCGGCAGCCCGACGACCGGAATCCCTCCGCAGGTGGCCAGCAACGTCGGCTTGCCGGGCTTGATCGCCAGCCCGTGGCACCACACGTCCCCCACCTCGGCCACCGCGGCGGCCGTCTCGTCGCGCGCGCCCACCGACGAACCGGCCGACACCACCACCAGGTCCGACTTCGGCAGCACCGCCGTGAGCCGCTCCTTCAACGCCCCGGGTTCGTCGGAGACGATGCCCGCGAGCACCGGGTCGCCCCCGGCCTCGAGGACCAGGCCCGCCAGCGCCGACGCGGTGGCGTCGCGAACCTGCCCGGCACGCAGCGAAGGCGTTTCCGGCGGTACGACTTCATCGCCGGTCGAGATGATCGTGACGCGGGGACGGGCGTGCACGGGCACCGAAACCACGCCGGCCGCGGCGAGCAAACCCAGCTCCGGCGCCCGCAGCGGACGCCCACCGGGCACGAGCGCGGCTCCGGCGACCACGTCGTCGTCCGCGCGCACGAGACCGCCGCCCGGCGCAACCGGGCGGGTGACCTCGATGGTGCCGGGCATGGTTTCGGCGGTGAACTCGACCATCACGACCGCGTCCGCACCCGGAGGCAGCACTCCCCCGGTCGGCATCGCGACGCAGCCGCCGGGCCGCACGGCCACCGTCGGCTCCGCGCCCATCCGGACACCGCCGAGCAGGTCGAGGTAGGACGGCAGCCCCTCCGAGGCGCCGTACGTGTCGGCCGCCCGGACCGCGAATCCATCCACAGTGGACTTGGAAAACCCCGGCAAGTCGTGCGGCGCCGGGATTCCCGCGGCGGGCACGCGGTGCAGCGCTGCCGACAACGGAACCTGCTCCACCGGCGTGCGGTGCTCCGGGCGGAACCCGGCGAGGGCTTCGGCGACCGTGCGGGTGGTGAAGAACTCCCGTCCGCTCACCGGTTCGGCTGGTCCTTCGCCCCTTCGGGCTTGGGCTGCGCCCGCGCGGCCGCGCCGCCCTTCGCCAGGCCCAGCACCGACACCACCGGCCCGAGCGCCACCTGGCCGAGCCCGCAGATGGACGTCTTGCGCATGGCCTCCTCGAGCCGCAGGATGCGCTCGCGCCCGGCCTCGTCCAGACCGCCGCCGTCGAGCGCACCGGTCAGCAGCGTGTGCGCCTTCGTGGATCCGACGCGGCACGGCACGCACTTGCCGCAGGACTCGTTGCGGAAGAACCGCAGCACGTTCGTCGACGCGGCCAGCAGGTCGGTACCCTCGGCCAGCACCACCACCGCGCCGGACCCGAGCATGGTGCCGGCCTCGGCGAGCGTGGCGAAGTCCAGACGGAGGTCGAGCCGGTCGGGACCGATGAAGTTGGACGACGCCCCGCCCGGTTGCACAGCCCCGATCGCCGCGCCGCCGAGGACGCCGCCGGCGGTGTCGATCAGCTCCCGCACGGTCGTGCCCATCGGGACGCAGTAGACCCCGGGCTGCTGCACGTGCCCGGAGACGGCGAAGAACTTCCAGCCGACGGACTCCCCGGCACCCTGCTCGTGCCACCACGAGGCACCGCGCTGCAGGATCACCGGCACGTCGGCGAACGTCTCCACCGAGTTGATCAGGGTCGGTCGCCCGTGCAGGCCGTAGTTGCCCGGGAACGGCGGCTTGTTGCGGGGTTCGCCGCGGTGGCCTTCCATGCACTCCAGCAGCGCGGTCTCCTCCCCGAGGATGTACCCGCCGGGAGAGACGAAGAGGTCCAGCTCCAGTCGGCGTCCGCTGCCACAGGCATCCGGCCCGATCACGCCCGCCTCGCGCAGCGCCGCGATCTCCTCGCGCAGCACGCGCTCTTCGGGCCCGTACTCGTGGCGGATGAAGACCCAGCCCTCTTCGGCGCCGACCACGGCCATGCCGAGCAACAGCCCTTCCAGCACGAGGTGGGGCTGGTCGGCGAGGATCTGGCGGTCCTTGAACGTGCCCGGCTCGGACTCGTCGGCGTTGCAGATCGCGTACTTCACCGTGCCCGGCGCACCGGCGACGAGGCGCCACTTCTGCCCCGTCGGGAACCCGGCACCGCCCATGCCGCGCAGCCCGGACTCCTTCAGGATGTCCACAATGGACTCGGCACTGATATCACCCGCCAGGAACGCCCGCAGCGACGAGTACCGCTGCGGCACACCGGAACCGGCCGGATAGGGGTCGTTGGGCCACGGCTGCTCGCGGCGTTGTGCCGACGCCGGTGAGACGCCGGCGCCACGGGCGGCCGTCACCAGCTCGTCGACGGCGGACACCGGGCCCGGGTGTTCGTTCACCGCCGCGGCGGGCGCGCTGTCGCAGCGGCCCAGGCAGGACACCTCGACCAGCTCCACGTCGGTGTCCTCGCCGTAGGCTTGCTTGATCTCCGCGATCCGGTCCTCGCCCGAGCGCAACCAGCACGACAGGTCGTGGCAGACGCTGACCTGGACCTTCGCCGGCGGAGTGGTGCGGAAGTGCGGGTAGAACGAGATCAGCCCCTCGATCTCGTACCGCGGCCGGCGCACCTCGCGCGCGAGGTCCTCCAGCTCTTCCCGGGGCAGCCACCCGAGCCGGGCCTGGATCGCGTTCAGCGCCGGGATCAGCGACGGGCCGGGGAACTTCCCCGCCCGGGCCTCGACGCCGGGCACCCGCTCGGGGCTGAGGGTCATTCCGCGACTCCTGCCGTTGCGACGGATTCCGTGCGCGCCGCACCCATGGCCTCCACCTGGACCGCGCAGAACTTGAACTCGGGAATCTTGCCGTAGGGGTCGATCTCGTCGATGGTCAGCAGGTTCGCCGCCGCCTCCCGGAAGTGGAACGGGATGAAGCAGTTGCCCAGCTGCTCCCGGTGCGAGATCCGCACCTGCAGCTCGATCACGCCACGACGGGACCGCACCCGCGCCAGCTCCCCGTGCGCGAGGCCGCGGTCGGCCGCGTCCTTCGGGTGCAGGTACACCTCCGGCACCGGCGCGATCGAGTCCAGGGCGAACGAGCGCCGCGTCATCGACCCCGTGTGCCAGTGCTCCAGCAGCCGTCCGGTGTTGAGCACCAGCGGGTACTCCGAGTCCGGGAGCTCCTTGGCCGGCAACCACTGCGCGGGCACGATGTGGGCCAGGCCGTCGTCGGTGTTGAAGCGCTCGTCGAACAGGACCACGGTGCCGTCGCTGTGCTCCGGGTCGTCGTTCGGGTAGAGCTTCCCCGAAAGGCCCAGGTTGTCGTGGCGCAGGTTCCGGTACGACGGCATCAGCGACACCATCTCGTCGAAGATCTCACCCGGCGAGGAGTAGTTCCAGTCCAGGCCGATCCGTCGCGCGATGTCCTGCACGATCTCCCAGTCGACGCGCGCCTGCCCGGGCGGGTCCAGCACCTTGCGGCCGAGCTGCACCCGCCGGTCGGTGTTGGTGTAGCTGCCTTCCTTCTCCAGGTAGGAGGACGCGGGCAGGATCACGTCGGCGAACTCGGCGGTCTCGGTGAGGAAGATGTCCTGCACGACCAGGAAGTCGAGTGCCGCCAGAGCCTTCCGGACTTTGTTGATGTTCGGGTCGGACAGGAAGGGGTTCTCCCCCAGCATGTACATGCCGCGCACGCCGCCGGGCTTGAGCACCGACCCGATGATCTCGGTGACGGTCAGGCCGCGTTTCGGGTCGAGCTTCGTACCCCACGCCTGCTCGAACCGCTCACGCGTCGCTTCCCGGTCGACACCCTGGTAGTCCGGGTAGAACATCGGGATCAGGCCGGCGTCCGAAGCACCCTGCACGTTGTTCTGCCCGCGCAGGGGGTGCAGTCCCGTCCCGGGGCGGCCGACGTTGCCGGTGATCGAGCACAACGCGATCAGGCAGCGCGCGTTGTCGGTTCCGGTGGTGTGCTGGGAGATGCCCATCCCCCAGTAGACGACCGCGGCGCCGGCCTCGCCCCATTCCCGGGCCACGGCGCGGATCAGGTCCGCGTCCACGCCGGTGATCTGCGCGGCGCGCTCGGGCGGGTAGTCGGCGACCGTGCGGGCGAGCTCGTCGTAGTTGGAGACCCGCTCGGCGATGAACTCGCGGTCGATCAGGCCGAGGCGGATCACCTCGTGCATGATCGCGTTGTAGAACGCGACATCCGTGCCGGGCTTGACCTGGCAGTAGTAGTCGGCGTGTTCGGCGACCGTGTTGGCGCGCGGGTCCACGTACACGACCTTCGTGCCACGCCGCCGGGCCTGCTTGAAGAACGAGCTGGCGACGGGGTGGTTGGCCGTCGGGTTGGAGCCGGCGATGATCACGACGTCCGCGTTGGCGACGTCGCTGTAGGTCGTCGATACCGCTCCCGAACCCACGCCCTCGAACAGCGCGGCGACCGAGGACGCGTGGCACAGCCGGGTGCAGTGGTCCACGTTGTTCGTGCCGAACCCGGCGCGGATCAGCTTCTGGAACAGGTACGCCTCTTCGTTGGAGCACTTCGCCGAGCCGAACCCCGCGATCGCGCCCGGGCCGCCGCTCGTGTGGATCTCCTTGAGCCGCGCGGCGATCAGGTCCAGTGCCTCGTCCCAGGTGGCCTCCCGGAAGTGCGGCATCACCTCGTCGTAGTCGACCAGCCCACCCGGCTTGCGCCGCCCGTCGCGGCCCTTCTTGCCGCCACTGCGGCCCCCGCCCCCGCCGGAGCGGCCGCGGTCGTTGAACCCGTCGCCGCGCACGTCGGCCGACAGCGGGCCCTTGGGGTAGGAGGAGTCGATGCGGATCAACGGAACCGTGAGCCGCTGCGGGGAGGCCGCGTAGTCCCAGCCGTAGCGGCCCTTCACGCACAGCCGGCTCTTGGATCCCGGCTGGTCGCGGCCCTCGGCGAACGCGATCGCACCGCGGTCGCGGTCGACGTAGTAGGTGAGCGCGCAGCCGACGCCGCAGTAGGGGCAGACGCTGTCGACCGCGTCCAGCTGCTCACGCGGCTGGATCGGGATGAGGTTGATCGGCTTGTTGGTCAGCGCGCCCGTGGGGCAGGCCTGCACGCATTCGCCGCACGTGACGCACGAGCTGGATCCCATGGGGTCGTTGAGGTCGAACGCGATCTTCGTCGAGTAACCCTTGCCCGAGCGGCCGATCACGTCGTTGCCCTGGATGTCGTCGCAGGCGCGCACGCAGCGGTCGCACAGGATGCACGCGTCGTGGTTCACGTCGATCACCGGGTTGGAGCCGTCGACGCCGCGCCCGGAGCCGCACGGCAGCTCGGTCGTCTCGCGGGCCACGTCGAACCGGTCGGCCAGCTCCAGCAGCAGGTTGTCCCCGGTCGTGGTCTGCTTCGGGTCCTGCTCGCGCGGCGGCTGGTCCGACAGCAGCAGCTCGGTCAGCGTGGCGCGGTTGCGTTCCAGCTCCGGCGTGCTGGTCTTCACGTCCATGCCGTCTTCGCACGGGCGCACGCAGGCCGCCGCGAACGCCCGGCCCCCGGTGTCGACCACGCACATGCGGCACACGCCGACCGGGTCGTAGCGCTCGTTGTGGCAGAGCACCGGGATGTCCACGCCGATCTGTTTCGCCGCGTCGTAGATGCTGGTGCCTTCGGGCACCGTCACGGACTGCCCGTCGATGTTCGCCGTCACGGTGCGCACGGCTGCGCGCGGCTCTTCGACTGTTGTCATCACTGACCTCCGTCATGGAGCGCGTCCTGCATACAATATACGTCACGCGGTCAGGCGTCGAGGAGCAGATCGGGCAGATCGGCGACGTCGACCCGGCCTTTTTCATCGAGCCCACGAGAAACGTAGTAACTGTCGACCATTGCCTGCAACCGTTCGGCGGTCAGCGAAGCTCTGCGCCCCGATTCGAGCTCCAGCGGCGTCGCCAGCATGCGGGGCGGCAGCGTGTCGTCCGCGGCGGTGGCGCCTTCGCGCTGGTTGAACGCCCGTTTGGCCCGCACGATCCGCCGCGCGGTGTCCCGGAGCTCGGCCGCGTCCATCGACCAGCCGGTGACCAGGGACAACAGCCGCGCCCATTCGGTGAACGGGTCCTCGAACACCCCGCGCAGGAACTTGCAGAGGATCATCGAGTCCATCACCGCCGCGCGGTCCTCGGTCCCGATCGCGGCGGACACGTGGGCCGCGCCGCCGTCGAAGCGGTTCACCGCGCCCGACAGGTCCGCTTCGTAGGCACCGGAACGGTTGTGGTCGGCGCCGCGGGCGTTCACCGCCAGGCCCAGCGCCATCGACTGGAGGCTCCGCGGCTCGTAACCCGGTAGCTCCAAGCCCTTGACCTGCGGGGCGAAGTCGAGCGACCCGTGCCCGACGAGCCGCGCCGCGCGCCGGGATCCCTGCGCCAGCAGCTCGCCGAGACCCGGTTCCCGGGCACCGATCGCGTCGAGGGCCCGCAGCAACGCGGCGCCGTCGCCGAACTTCAGCCACGGTTCGTCGAGCAGCCCTCGTTCGACGCACTCCATGGCCCACGCGATCGTGCCCCCGGCCGAAATCGTGTCCAGCCCGAGTTCGTCGCACTTCGCGCTGGCGGCGAACACGTCGTCCGGGTCTGAGACACCGCACAACGGGCCGAGCGCGAACACGTTCTCGTACTCCATGCGCTGGCTGCCGCCGCCCTTGCGGGAGTAGATGTGCTCGCAGCCGATCGAGCAGGAGGCGCAGCTGTTGCGGGCGACGCCCCGCATCTCGTGCAGCTCCTCCGCGGCCAGCTTCGGCGCGCCGTCGAACGTCGCCGCCGTGAAGTTGCGGGTCGGCAGCGTGCTGACGGCGTTGAACGCCAGCAGGTTCGCCAGCGTCCCCAGCTCGCGGTACTTCGCCGTCGCCGGGCCGAAACTGCGTTTGCGCAGGTCTTTCGCCGCGGCCAGGACACCGGCCGGGTCGGCGACGGCGACCTTCGTGGCCGAGCGGACCAGCACCGCCTTGACGTTTTTCGCGCCCAGCACGGCGCCGAGCCCGCCGCGGCCGGCGTGGCGCCCGTCGTGGCTGATCGTGGCGTACCGGACCTGCCCCTCCCCCGCCGGTCCGATCGCCGCCGTGCGCCAGCCGCGCCCGAACCGCTTCCGGACCTGGGTTTCCGCCTCCGCCGCGGGCAGCCCGGCCAGCTCCGGCGCCGGTTCGAGCCGGACCTCGGCCCCGTCGATCACCAGTACCGACAGCCGATCCGCCCGGCCGCGGATGACGAGGGCGTCGTGCCCGGTCAGCTTCCCGGCGATCGCGAACTGGCTGGACGCCAGCGCATCGGTCAGCAATCCGGTCAACGGTGACTTGGCCACCACGGCGAACTTCGCGCTCGTGGTCAGCGGAGTGCCGACGAGCGACGAGAAGACGAAGGCCAAGGGCGCTTCGGGCGCCAGCGGGTCGACTCCCGGCGGTGCGAAGCGGTGCAGCAGCCACGTACCCAGCCCCACCCCGCCGAGGTAGGCCCGCAGCACCCGCTCGTCCAGCTCGCACACCGTGCCCGTGGCCGTGTCGGCACCGACCTCGACGATCAGCGCCCGTCCGAAAAAACCGCCCGCCGCCATGTCACGACTGTAGGCCTGTGCGCACCGGAAAGCGCCGCTCAGCCGCCGGCGTCGGCCGACAGGAACGCCACCGAGTCCCCCGTGGCCAGCGGCAACAGCGGATCGCGGGTCACCTGGTCCCTGTTGACCGCGGCGACCACGTGCCGATCCAGCGCCAGCCCGGCCAGCTCGGCGGCCTCGCCCAGCGTCGCCGCCCGCCCCGCGCGCGGCCGATGACCGTCCCGGCCCGCCAGCGCGCCGAACCGCTCGACCGTCACCTCCGGCGACGGCCGCGCGACCACCGCCGCGTAGTCCTCCGGCGTGTTCACGTTGACGACCGACTCCAGCTCGGGATCGAACCGCGCCAGCGCCCGGTCCGCGAGCAGCTGGTCGTCTTCGAGCTGCGCGACCTCGCAGTGCTTGAACAACATCCCCGGGCGCAGGTCACCCTCCCCCACCAGCCGCGCGATCAGCCCGGCGAGCGACGTCCGATACCCGGCGGCGAGCGGCTGGCGGAACCCGCGCGCCACCGGCATCACCATGTCGGCGCCCGTCTCCGCCACACCGCGCAACACCCGCCGCACGAACGCCGGATGCAGGAACGGCATGTCGGTGGAACAGACGAACGCCGCCTCGGCCCGCTCCCGCACCGCATCCAGCCCCGCGGCCACCCCCTGCATCGGCCCGAGCCCCTCCACGGGGTCCTCGACGACCTCGACCCCGGCCGGCAGCCCCGGCAGCTCCTGCCCCGCGGCCGCGACGACCACCACCGGACCGTCGACCACCCGCCCCAGCAACGCGCTGGTGCGGTACAGGAACGTCGAACCGTGCCACTCCAGTCCGGCCTTGGGGCGCCCCATCCGCGAAGAACGCCCGCCCACCAGGACGACACCCGCCTCAGTCTGCACGGGCGAAGGATAACGCTGTTCCTCGGACCCGCGCCGATTCGTTTCCGGCTCGCCGCCCCCGGCGGCGCTGGTCGTAATACTTCGTTTCTTCCGGCAACCATCGGTACGTCGCGGTCGCCGAGGACGCAACGGTGTCCGCGGTGGCGGGCGGGCACGCCGGTCGCGGACAGCCCGAGGCCACGTCGCCGACCTGAGCCGCGCGATCGAGCCGATCTGAGCCGAAACTGTCGGTGCCCCCTGCCAGGATGACCGGCATGCGAACAGTGCTGCACGGCGAGCTCCGCGTCCACTATGGACAGTGTTACGTCCACGGCGACGGCGGGGACCCCTTCGAAGGCGACCTTTCGGCGTGCTTCACCGGGCAGCGCAACGGGCTGTGCGGCGCCGCCGTGCGGGGGACGCTCTTTCTCATCACCGGGGTGCACACGGGGAACGTCGGGTTCACGCTCGAGGTGCACGAGAGCGAACCGCCCGAGACCGAAGCGGAAGAGGTCGTCGAGGTGTCGTTCCGGGTCACCGGCGCCACGAGGCTCGTGACCTGGGGCGGCGAGGGCGCGTGGGACCTGGGACTGGCACCGGGCGACTACCGCGTGCGCTACAGCGGCACCGCGATGGACGCCGCGCGGGAACACGACACCCGGCTCGCCGACGAGCCCGAGCTGGACCGCTACCTGCTCCAGTTCTGGCCCGCTCGGCCGGCGCCCGACGCGATCCTCCGGCAGACCAGCGCGGTCGCCAGGTACTGGCACGGCGTCGCGCGGGAGCTCCCTCCCCCGCCGACGCCCGAGGAGCGCGCCGAAGCCGAGGAAGCGCGCCGGCGGGCCGAGGAGCGGGCTCGCGCGAACGCTCGGCACCAGCGGCTCGTCCGGGAGTGGGGCGGCGTGCTCCCGGACGAGCGGATCCTCGCGCTGCCGCCGGGTTCCCTGCGCGAGCACGCGAAGCACGACCGTGACCTGGTCGTGGACCTGCTCGCGGCCCCACCCGAAGCCCGGCGCGCGTTCGCCCGCTGGGTGGCGCACCGCGCGTTCGAGCACGCGGGCCTGGACACCGTCCCGTGGATCGCCGAGGGCCTGCGCGCCCTCGACGCCGGTGAACCCCTGCCCCGACCCTTCGACGACTGGCACGCGGCGTGGGACCACCTCCTGTCCGACCCCGCGGTGCCCCGCACCCTCGTCCCCACCCCGGACGGCCGGCACGACAACGCGCTCCAGCAGGCCATGGCCTTCCCGGCAATCTTCGCTGCGACCGAGCCCGATTCGCTGGCCGCCGCGGGCCGCACCCTCTCCGCGGCGCGGGTTGCGTTCGGTGAAGACCGCGCCGCGTTCTTCGCCAAGGCGCGTGCAGAGGTCACGCGGATGGTCCCGCGATGAGCGGCGGCGGCTGACCCCACTGCGGTTGTCCAGGGCCGGGCTGGCCGGGGGCGGGCAGCTGCGGTGCCTGCGGCTTCGCAACCATGGCCACCCACCGGTATGCGTGGTCATGGGCCAGCGCCCCCACGGCCGCGCGTCCCCGGCGACAAGGGCGACGTTGGCGCAACGCCACTCGCCGAGGCGATCCGGTGTCCTCGGTGAACGACAGGCCCAGTCTTCCGGTTTGCGGACGTCACACGCGTTCCGGCATGTTCCAGGGCGCGCGGAACCGGTGGTTCGCCAGGCCCACCGCGTCGGGACCGGCAGCCGGCTTGCCGGCGACCTGATCAACCAGGAACTTCAGGACGTCGGCGCGCTCCCTGCCGGGCGCCGGCGGACCGTCGTCGCCCGTGAACTTCTTCCGGATGAAGAATTTCTCGGGATTGATCTCGCGACGGGGATCGTTCTGCGGAACCTGACCACGGCCGCGGCCAAGGCGAAGGCGTACGCCGGTCAGCCCTGTACGCACCTGCACGGGAGTCGCCGTCCGGCAATCGGCGCCGCGAGCCGCCGAGCTGTGCACGGCGGTCCCACCCGCCTTAGCATCGGCTCATCGACGGCCGGGCGGCAGGCGGGAGGTGGCATGGTTGCGCCTTCCGCGAATCCGCCCGAGAAGGCCGTGCTGCGCCGTGCGCGGGCGATCCTGCGGTCGTTCGACGCGAGTTCCTCCGTGCTCGGCGTCAGCGAGCTCGCGCGGCGCAGCGGGCTGCCCAAGGCGACCGTGCACCGGCTGGTGCAGGAGCTCGTCGAGTGCGAGCTGCTGGAGCGCGACGGGCACCGCTACCGCCTCGGTGGCTGGCTCTACGAGCTCGGCCAGCGCGCGCCGGTGCACCGGTCGCTGCGGGTCGTCGCCGCGCCGAGTCTCGACGACCTCGCGCACGTGACCCAAGAAACGGTGCTGCTGGTCGTCCCCGGGCGTGACGGGATGCTGTTCACCGAGAAGTACGTCGGCAGCCGCGGGCGGGGGCGGGTCGTCACGCAGCTCGACGGCCGGGTGCCGGTGTACAGCGCGGCCTCGGGCAAGGCGATCCTCGCGTTCGGCCCACCGGAGCGCGTCGACGCCGTGTGCGCCTCGGCCGGGCCCGACGCCTATCCGCCGCTCGACGAGCCGCGGCTGCGGGCCGAGCTGCAGGAGATCCGCCGGCGCGGGTACGCCGTCTCGCACATCGAGCCGGCGCCGGGCTACGGTGCCATCGCCGCGCCGGTGTGGTCAGACGGTGCCGTGGTCGCGGCGCTGAGTGTCGTCGCGCCCGGGGACCGCCTCGACGTCGGGCGGTTCTCGGCCGCCTTGCTGCTCGCCTGCACCGCCCTGACGCGCCGGCTGCGCGGCGCCCGCGCACGACCGTTCCACTGACCGGACCGTTGGTCTTCACCGCGGCGGTCTCCTGCCCCACCATGACCGCTCCCCATCGGGACACCGCGCTCGTCCCGGCAGTCGAGGAGGACCAATGGCGGACTCTCTTGAACCACCGCGGCAGCCGATGCGGCGGATCGTCCTGGCGGGGCTCGTGGGCAACGCCCTGGAGTGGTACGACTTCTTCCTCTACGGCACGGCCGCCGCGACCGTGTTCAACAAACTGTTCTTCCCCGCGGTGGACCCGGTCGCCGGCACGATCGCGGCCTTCGGCACCTACGCGCTGGGGTTCGCGGCCCGCCCGATCGGCGGGCTGATCTTCGGCCATTTCGGCGACCGGATCGGGCGGCGCGCCGTGCTCGTCACGACCCTGACGATCATGGGCCTGACGACCGCGCTGGTCGGCGTGCTGCCGACGTACCAGCAGATCGGGCTGTGGGCACCGATCCTGCTGACCGTGCTGCGGGTGGTGCAGGGCATCGCCGTCGGCGGCGAGTGGGGTGGTGGCGTGCTGCTGATCAGCGAGAACGCCGATCCCCGCAAACGCGGCATGCAGTCGGCACTGGGCCAGAGCGGCGTGAGCCTCGGGTTCGTGCTCAGCGCCGCCGTGTTCGCCCTGGTGAGCGGGACGACGAGCGCCGAGGCCTTCCAGTCGTGGGGCTGGCGGATCCCGTTCCTGGTCGGCGTCGTCCTGCTCGGCGTCGGCCTGGTGATCCGGCTGAGTGTGCTGGAGACGCAGTCGTTCCGGCAGGTGCAGCAGCGCCGGGAGACCGAGCGCTTCCCCGTGCTCGCCGCGATCCGGCAGCACCCACGGGCGGTCGCGGTGTCGTTCGGCGCGCGGCTGGCGGAAAACGGTGGCAGTTACCTGTTCCTGGTCTTCGTGCTCACCTACGCCAACCAGCTCGGCATCGCGCAGTGGGTGACGCTGGTCGGCGTTGTCCTGGGTGAGCTCTTCGAGGCGATCGCCATGCCGTTCTGGGGCGCGCTGTCCGACCGCGTCGGGCGACGGCCGGTGTACCTGGCCGGTGCGATCGCGCTGATCGTCTGGGCGGTGCCGTTCTTCCTGCTGTTGCAGACCAAGGAAACCGCGCTCGTGTGGGTCGCGCTCGTGGTGGCGAACGCCGTGTGCCACGGCGCGATGATCGGCGCGCAGCCGAGCTTCTTCAGCGAGCTGTTCGGCAGCGGCGTGCGCTACAGCGGGGTCGCGCTCGGGCACGAGCTCGCCTCGGTCCTCGCGGGGGGTCTCTCACCGCTCATCGCGACGGTGCTTCTCGCGTGGGCCGGCACGTGGTGGCCGGTCGCGGCCTACCTCGGGCTGCTCGGGCTGATCACCGCCGCGGCGCTCGTGTGGGCGCCGGAGACCGCGGCACGCGACCTCGACTCCGTGGGACACAAGGGTTCCGCGAAGACGACGGAGCTCGCGCGATGACCGCGATCGTTGCCGCGCACGAACACCCGTACTCGCGCCACCCGGCGCCCGGGACGACCACCGAGCACGTGCTGACCGCCGCCTTCCACGGTGTGCTGGCCGAAGCGGGGATGCGGGCGGAAGACGTCGACGGGCTCGGCGTGGCGTCGTTCACCCTCGCGCCCGATCACGCGATCGACCTCGCGTGGCGGCTCGGCCTGCGGCTGCGCTGGCTCATGGAGGACCCGCACGGCGGCGCGAGCGGGCTCAACCTCCTGCAGCACGCGGTGCGCGCGGTGGAGGCCGGCGATGCGCGGACGATCGTCCTGCTCGCCGGTGACCACCTCGACCGCGCGGCGTTTCGGCGGCTCGTGGAGAACTACAACCGCGCCACGGCGGAAACCCTGACGCCGCTGGGCATCGCGGGGCCGAACGCGCTGTTCGCGATGCTCACGCAGCGGCACAGCCAGGCCACCGGACTGTCCGAAGAGGACTACGCGCGGATCCCGCTGGCGCAGCGGTGGTGGGCCGGGCGCAACCCGCACGCGGTCTACCGCGAACCGCTCACCCTCGCCGATTACCTGGCCGCCCCGGTCGTGGCCGCGCCCCTGCGGCGCTACGACTGCGTACCGGTGGTGACGGGAGCCGACGCCGTCGTCGTCATGGCCGGCGCGCGCGGTCCCCGGGCCGAGGTCCGCGCGTTCGGGGCGAGCCACAACCACGACGGGCAGCAGGGCGACGGCCTGCACACCGGGCACCACCTCATCGCCGAACGGCTGTGGGCGGACGCGGCACTCGGTCCGGCCGACGTCGACCTCGCCTGCGTCTACGACGACTACCCCGTGATGGCGCTGGCGCAGGCCCAGGACCTCGGGCTCGCCCCTGAGCCGCGGCGGTTCCTGCACGAAACCCTGGCGGCACAGCACTGGCCGCTGAACCCGTCGGGCGGGCAGCTCTCGGCCGGGCAGGCCGGCGCCGCCGCAGGACTGCACGGGCTCGTCGAAGCCGTGCGGCAGCTGCAGGGCCGCGCCGGTGAGCGGCAGGTCGAGGGAGCGCGCCACGCGCTCGTCACCGGGTACGGAATGGTCCTGCACCGCTACGGAGCCTGCGCCAACGCCACGATCCTGGAGGGGAAACGATGACGGAACCGGCGAACGCCCGCATCGAGCAGGTGACCGAAGCCGACGGGGTGCGCGTCGCGACGCTGCGCACCGCCGACGGCACCGTGGTCGTCGGCCGGCTCGGCGGGACCGAGGAGCCCGGCGACGACGTGCGGGTCACGACCGCGCCGTCCGGGCCCGGCACGGCCTGGGTACCCGCCGGCCACCGGCTGCCCGACCGGACGTCGGCCGCTCGAGCGCTGTGGCCCGCGAACTGCACCGTGCCGCGGCTGCTGGCGCACCAGGCTTCGGTATACGGAGACCGGACGCTGGTGCGGTGCGGCGACGTCACCTGGACCTACCGCGACACCGCCGACCGCGCCGCCCGCGCGGCCGGGATGTTGCAGCGGCGCGGGGTCCTCGCCGGCGACCGGGTCGCGTTGCTGTGCGGGAACCGCCTGGAACTGCTCGAGATCTTTCTGGGCTGTGCCTGGCTGGGCGCGATCGCCGTGCCGCTCAACACGGCGGTGCGCGGCGCCGGCCTGCGGCACGCGCTGGCCGACTCGGCGGCGAGCGTGCTGGTGGCCGAAGCCCACCTGGTCACCGCGCTCGACGACATCGACGTGCCCGAGACGCTGGCGCAGGTCTGGGTCCTCGACGGCCCGGACCACCCCGTGCTCGCCGACGCCGTGGCGCCCGTCGACGCGGCGCCGGGTGACACGGTCGCGATTCTCTACACCTCCGGCACCACGGGCCTGCCGAAGGGCGTGTGCTGCCCCCACGCGCAGTTCTTCTGGTTCGGCGTCACGGTCGCCGAATGCCTCGAGCTCGAACCCGGCGACGTGCTCTACACGTGCCTGCCGCTGTTCCACATCAACGCGCTCACCGCGTTCTTCCAGGCGCTGGTGACCGGCGCGCAGGTGGTGTTCGGCACGCGGTTCTCGGTGTCGCGCTACTGGAGCGAGGCCGCCGCGTGCGGTGCGACGGTGACCTACCTGCTCGGCGCCATGGTGCAGATGCTGCTGGCTGCACCGGAGTCCGAACGCGACCGTGGCCATTCCGTGCGCATCGCGCTCTCACCCGCGACCCCGGTCGCGTCGCACGGCGCGTTCCGCGAGCGGTTCGGGGTGCGGCTCATCGAGGGTTACGCCTCCACCGAGACGAACATGATGGTCGGCGCGCACGCAAGCACCCAGCGGCCCGGCTGGATGGGTGTCGTGCTGCCGGGCTACGAAGCGCGCGTGATCGACGCCGCGGGCCTCGACGTGCCCGACGGTGAGGCGGGCGAGCTGGTCTGCCGCTCAGGCCTGCCGTTCGCCTTTGCCACCGGCTACTTCGGCAACCCGGTCGCGACCACCGCGGCCTGGCACGACCTGTGGTTCCACACCGGCGACCGCGTCATCCGCGACGGCGCGGGCTGGCTGCGGTTCGTCGACCGCGTGAAGGACAGCATCCGCCGCCGCGGCGAGAACATCTCGTCGATGGAGGTCGAGCAGGTGCTGGCCGCGCACCCGGCCATCGCCGCCGTCGCGGTGTTCGCCGTCCCGTCGGAGCTCGCCGAGGACGAGGTGATGGCCGCCGTCGTCCCGCGCGGCGAGATCGCCCCGCTGGACCTGGTGCGCTGGTGCGAACCACGGCTGTCGTACTTCGCGATCCCCCGCTACCTCGATTTCGTCCCCGACTTGCCCCTCACTGAAAACGGCAAGGTCCGCAAGGCCGTCCTGCGCGCCCGCGGCGTGACTCCCACGACCTGGGACCGCGAGGCGGCCGGCTACCGGCTCCGCCGCTGACCTTCCTGTTCCGGACAACCGGCAGGCAACCGAACGACGTCCCGCAGCGTGCTCCTTGGCGAAATCACCTGAACCGAGGGGGAACCGTGAGCCGCACGCGGAAGGATTCCCGGCCGCCGCATTGACCTTGGTCCCGATGCTCACCGTCACCGCGGGCACCGCCGCGGCACGCGAATGCACGTGGACACCGGCCACGCTCCCCCTGCCCGCCGGGCAGGACTGGGGACACGTCTCCGCCGCCGCGGACGGCGGCTGGTTCGCCGGCAGCGGATCGTCCGACGCGATCCGCTGGCACGACGGGGTGGCCGAAGACCTCGGCAACACGTTCGGCCGGCAGACGGAGCCGACCGACATCAACTCCGCGGGCACCGCGGTCGGGCTGACCTACGAAAACAGCTTCGGACGCGACGCGCGTCCTCTACCGCGACGGCGGGTTCACCGCTCTGCCGCTCCCGGCGGGCCGCCGGTCGGCACGAGCCCTCGGCGTCAACGACGCCGGTGACGTCGTCGGCGCCGCCCTCGGCATCGGCGACAAGTTCGACCTGACGATCTGGCCGGCTGCCGCGCCCGGCACAGTGCGAGATCGACGAGCAAGGCCGCATCCTGCTGCGCGCCGAAAGCACGCGGACCGACTACTTCGTGCGGTACCCGGACGGGACGATGACCGCGCTCGCGCTCGGCACCGACTACGTCGACGCGTTCCGCAACGGCCGCCTCGCCGGCGACAAGTACGAGAACGGCCACTTCGTCACCGCCGAGTGGGACCTGACCGGCACGATCGTCCGCCGGCTGGACACCTGGGCGTCCGAGCTCGCCCTCGACTCGGGCACCCGAACGACCGGCACCTACCGAACCGCGACCGCGGCTACGCGCTGGGTGTCTGGGAGGACGGCGCCCTCACCGGCACCCTCGTCACCAGCCCGGACTTCGGCGGCTTCGACCGGCCGGTGATCACCGACGACGGCGTCGTCGCGACCACGATCGGCTCCACCGTGACGACCTTCCGCCACAGCTGTCCCGCGTGGCGGCTACGAGTTCACCAGCCGCACCGTGAGCGGGCGGGCCACCGGCTGCGCCGGGGTCCGCACGGTCACCGTCCTCGTCGCGGGGTCCCAGGTCCAGGACCCGGTGGCGCTGCGGCGACCGTCGACGTACACCGCCGACAGCGCCTTGGCGTCGGTGAACCGGACGGTCCACGTGCGCTGCGCCGGCCGGCCCGGGTACGAGCCGCGCAGGCCGGCGATCGCGAGCGTCGCCGAGCGGCCCTGCTCGGTGTAGGTCAGGTTGGTCGTCGCTCCCTTCGCGGAAGGGGACTGCCCGTCGTCCTCGTAGAGGGTGAACGCGCCGTTGTGGCCGCCGGCCACGGTGGCCGTCGCGGCGGTCAGGGGGTTCTGTTCGTCGTTGGTGACGTTCGCGCTGCGGGTGACCACGATGCCGCCCGAGCGCAGGAACACCGGCATCGTGTCCCAGCCCGTGGTGATCTGCGCCGTGGTGCCGCCGTGGTAGGTCTTGCCGGTGAAGTAGTCCGTCCAGTCGCTCCCGGGCGGGAACCACACGCTCGTGGTGGCGGTGGTGCCGGGAGCCGTCGCCGGGGCGACCAGCACGTCCGGGCCGTAGAGGTACTCCCCGCCCGCCTGGGCGTAGGCCTCCTGCTGACCCGGGTACTGCAGGTACAGCGGCCGCACGATCGGCAGGCCCGTCGCACTGGCCTGCTGCGCGAGGGTGTAGGTGTACGGCACGAGGTCCTCACGCAGGTTCAGGAACTTCGTCGCCGACGCGTCCGCGGCCGTGCCGTACTGCCACGGCAACCGGTCGCTGTGGTTGGAGTGCAGCCGGTCGATCGGCTGGAAGGTCCCGAACTGCACCCAGCGCGCGTACAGGTCGTCCGGCAGCTTCGTGCTGCCCGGCTCACTGCCCGGTTGCTGCAGTCCGCCGGTGTGGCCGCCGATGTCGTGGCTCACCGACGCCAGCCCGGTCGCCGCGGACTCGCCGGGCGTGTAGCCGACCTCGAAGCCGAGCGTGGCCCAGTCGGACGTGGTGTCGCCGGTGAAGTGCAGCGTGGTGCGCTTGTCCGCCCACGGCCCGGTCGCCACGGCGGTCGGCGAGCTGTAGCCGCCGGCCTGCAGCGAACCGTAGGCCCGGGAGAAGGCGAACCCGCGGCCGGTGCCGCGCGCGGCGTACTGCTGGTTGATCCACGCGTCCGGGGTCACGCCGGCGAGGCTCGAGTTCGACCCGTCGCAGCACCAGTCGAGCCACCAGAAGTCGGCGCCCTGCTGCTCGATGGGCCGCTGCAGGTCGAAGTAAGCCTTCAGCTGGTCCGGGTCACCGAAGTCGAAGACGTAGCAATCCGTGCCGCCACCGCCGCAGCTGCCGGGCTTGAGCTTGCCCTTCGCGGTCGCCTGCGCCGCGGGGAACTGCGGGTCGGACGCGAGGATGCTCGGGTGGATGTTCAGCGCGGTGTGCAGGCCTTCGTCGTGCACCCACTGGAAGAACGCGGCCGGGTCGGGGAACCGGGAGGGATCGATCTCCCAGCCGTTCCACTTGTTCGGTGCTTTGAAGTCGGTGTCGACGACGAGGCTGTCCAGCGGCACGTTCTGCGAACGGAACTTCGGCAGGATGTTCTGTTCGAAGTCGGCGGCCGTGCGGTCGTAGTACTCGGAGTACCAGACGCCGTACGCCCAGCGCGGCAGCAGCAGCGAGGGCCCGGTCAGCTGGGCCAGCTCCCGCAGCGCGCGGCTGTAGTCCTGGCCGTAGGCGAAGACGTAACCGTCTTGGTGGGCCTTCCCGGCGGGACGCTGGGTGACGGCCTTGGTGCGCGGGTCGAAGAGGGCCGATGCACTGTCGTCGAGCAGGGCCCAGCCGTCCTGGTACAGGATTCCCGGGTTGGTGACGGCCGTGCCGTCCACGCCGTCGAGGCCGCGCCGGTAACCGCCGAGCGCCGCGTGCGGGGCGAGGAGCGGCGCGTGCGGCGTGGTGACCGCGACGGTGTCGACGTTGAGGTGGCAGCTCGTGGAGTCCGGGCAGCCGAGCGTCACGGTGTTGGTTCCCGCGGCGAGCTGGACCGGCACGGCCGTGGTGCGCCACGAGTTCCAGCTGCTCGTCGCGGGCAGCGTGAGACTGGTCGGCGCGCCGTCACCCACCTTCACCGACGCCGTGGTCGGCTGGGTCAGCCCCGCGACGGCCGTCGCGTCGGCGTAGCGCAACTGGAGGACGTACGAGCCCTTCGCAGGCACCCCGGTCACCGTGAGGGTGTCGGACGCGCCGGCCTTTTCCATGCCGGCGAGGAAACCCTGCGCGGAGTAGCCGTCGTGGTCGTGCGCCGCGTGCGCGCCGCCCGCCGTGGCGCCCTGCTCGGCTTCGCAGAGCACGCCGAAGGCGCAGGACGTCGGCGCCGGCGGCACCGGCTGCGGGTAGGCAGCGCCGGGCGGGACGACGGCGAGGCTGTCGACGTTGACGTTGCCCGAGTCGGTGGCTCCGTGTTCCACGCTCACCTGGTGCTCCCCCGCGGGCAGCGTGAGCGGAACGGTCGCCAGGGTCCAGGTGTCCCAGTCCGCGGTGGGCGGCAGGGTGACGGTGTGCGGGTCACCGCCGTCCACGAGGACGGTGAGGGTGCGGGTCGTGTGCTTTCCGTCGCCGCCGGATCCGTTGGCGTAGCGCAGCTCCAGCTCGTAGCTGCCGGCCGCCGGGGCGGTGGTGCGGAACCCGAGCTGGTCGCCGGTGTTGGCGAAACCCGCCGCGAAGCCACCGCCGGTGTAGCCGCGGTGGTCGGTGGCCACACCCGGTCCGGCCAGCTGCAGGTCCTCGGCCTCGCACAGCGCGCCGAACGCGCAGACGGGGGTCAGCTTGCCCTGCCAGGGCTTGGCAGTGACATCCTGGTCGCCCGTGCGCAGCTCGACGGTCAGGTTGTCGTCGGAAAACGCGCCCGAGCCGAGCTTGTACCGCAGCCGGGCGGCGCTGGTCCGGATGGTCAGCCAGCCGTCCTGTTTCGCCACGGTGTAAGGGGTCCTGGCGAAACCGCCGCGACCGGTCACGTTGAACGTGCCGGCGTCGACGAAGGCGGAGTCGCCCGCGTACTCCGTCCGGATGAGCGTCGGGGAGAGCACCTCGAACCGCGCCTGCCCGGCCGTCACCGTCTGCGCGGCCAGGCCGGAAGCCGGCGCCGCACCCGCGGAAGCGCCCGCGGACACCAGCGCACCCGCCAGGCACACCGCGGCCAGCAGCCACACCAGAGGTCGTCGTCGGACCGCTGCCCGTTTCGCCACCATTGCCTCCTCGACAGATCCCCGGCGACGGTAGTGCGGCGACGATCAGGAATGAAGGCGCGGGACGGAGCCTGTCCGGTGTTCTGTCCACGACAACCCGTTCAGAGTACCGTTTTTGGACTCTCCACAATGGACCGGGCAGAAGCGCTTCCCCACTGTGGGCCGCGCCACACGCGCAGCTTCACTCTCGTTCTGAAACCTTTCAAATACGGACCTAACCAGGGTTGACAGAAAATGTCAACGGGCAAGGACTGCCCCGTTGCCCGTGCGCACCCTGAACCGATTCTGCCCGCTGAAGGCGATGTTCGGCGATTGACA
Organism: Amycolatopsis sp. NPDC004368; assembly: GCF_053602515.1. Classification (NCBI taxonomy): domain Bacteria; kingdom Bacillati; phylum Actinomycetota; class Actinomycetes; order Pseudonocardiales; family Pseudonocardiaceae; genus Amycolatopsis; species Amycolatopsis sp. NPDC004368. The sequence continues at coordinate 67,317 of NZ_JBSGDT010000033.1, forward strand.
ACGGTCGTGGAAAACCTGGAAACCGGATTCGCTCGCCTTGAAACGTTTAAATCTTCCCCCACGGAGAGGCCGGTGAGCCGCGTACGGCACCATCGCGCGTGGTGTGGTTTTCCTTCCCACCCGCGCGCCGTCGACCGCAGAGATTTTCTGAAGTTCAGCGGTGGTGTCGGTATGGCGTTGGCGCTTTCGGGTGTGGCCGGGGCCGGCGCGGCCGAGGCGGCACCGGCGCTGGATGATCCGGAGGGCAAGTACCGGCCGGGGACACGCTGGTGGCTGGCCGAGGGACTGCACACCGACGCGACGATCAAGGCCGACATGAAGCTGCTGCTCGAGATGGGCATCGGCTCGGTGGAGATCGTGTGCATGCCCGAGCCCAATGTGGACAGCGACCTGGCCGGCACGGTCTTCGTGAACAACAATACGGGCACCGCGTTCACCGCCACCCTGAGGCGCTCGGTGATGACCGTGGCCGGCACCCGACGCTGTTCGGCTACACCACCACCGTGGTCGCCGACGGCCTGAGCTACCTGCTCTCAGCGCTCGGCATCACCGCCATCGGCGGCGGCGAGCCGACTCTCATGAAGGATGCGGCGAAGAAGATCACGCTGCGGGATCTGCCGGACAGTTGGCGGTACCTGCTCGGCCACCCGCAGCTGCGTCCGGTATTCCTCAACCGCCTCGCCGTAGGCGGCCTCATCATGGCGCAGGAACCGGTGATCGAGGTGCTCATGCTGTGTGACCTCCACTTCGCGCCGTGGCAGTACGGACTCGCCTTCGCCGTACCATGCATCGGCGGATTCGCCCGCTCGCGCCTTGCCGGTCCGACAGTCGCCAAAGCACGGCGAGCACAAGGTCATGTGGCTCGCGGCCATCGGCGCGGTCCTGTGACCGCTGGGACTGGCGTTCATTCCCACCGGCCTGGCCGGACTGCTGCTGGTCGTGGTCATCGAGTTCGGTGTCATCATGCCGATCAGCCTGTTCAACCCGCACCACGCCGAACGCGGACCGTCCCCGCAGCGCCGTCGCCGTTACCGACCCTGCTCGAAATCCGCCGAGTGCTCGGCCCACCACCGGGCGATGTCGGACCGGCGGGCAAACCACACGCCACCCTTGGCCTGGGCGTACTCGAGGAACTCCCGCAGCGCTCCGGTGCGCGCCGCCTGGCCGATCAGGCGGGGGTGCAGGCCGATGGACATCATCTTGGGCCGGCCGCGGGAGCCCTCCAGCCACAGCTCGTCGAAGCCGCGCTTGAGGTAGTCGAGGAAGAGACTCGGCGAGCGAGTGCCCTGGATGTCGTTGTACGTCAAGGAATACGGCACGACGAGGTGTCGCGTGCCGTTGACGTCGACGTAGTAGGGCAGGTCGTCGTTGTAGGCGTCGGAGTCGTAGAGGAACCCGCCGTTCTCCACGACCAGCTCGCGCGTGTTGACCGACGGGCCGTACCGGCAGTACCAGCCGCTCGGCGCTTCCCCCCACGTCTGCTCGAACGACGTGACCGCCCGCTGGATGTGCTCCGCCTCTTCCTCGCGGGTCAGGCGCCAGTGCTCTTCCCAGCGCCACCCGTGCGCGAGCAGGTCGTGCCCGGCCGCGCGGGCCTCCTTCGCGACCTCGGGGTTGCGTTCGAAGGCGACGGCACAGGCGAAGAACGTCGCCTTCACGTCGTAGTCGTCGAAGAGCCGGAGCAGCCGCCAGACGCCGACGCGGCTGCCGTACTCGTACATCGACTCCTTGGCCAGGTCCCTCAGGTAGGCCGGGAACGCGTACTCGACCTCGGCGAGGCTGTCGTTCTCGCCGTCGCCCATCTCGTGGGAGTACTCGGAGCCTTCCTCGTAGTTCACCACGATGTTGACCGCCACGTTCGCGCCCTCGGGCCACTGCACGGCCGGCACGTCCTTGCCGTAGCCGACCAGGTCGCGGCTGAGGTTGCTCGCGATTTCGCGCACGTCATCTCCTCACTCGGGGAATTGCTTCAGGAAAGATCAACTGTGCCGGGCGCCGGTTCGCCGGAACCGTGGAGGACCTCCAGCGGGACCCGGTGCGTCTCCGGCACGAACACCGCCGCCACGGCGAGGCCCACGTACATCACCGCCACGGATCCGAAGACCCAGGACGCTCCGACGTGCTCCAGGAGCGCACTGGCGATCAGTGGCAGCAGCGCGCCACCCACGAACCCGACGTTGACGATGACGGCCGTTCCGAAACCCCGCACCCGTGTCGGGAACAGCTCGGGGGCCCACGTCCAGATGGTGGTGTTGACGATCAGGATGAAGATCTGGAACACGAAGCCCAGCACCAGGATGAGCACGTCACCGTTGGCGAACAGGGCGAACGCGACGACGCCGAGCGCACTCAGGACCGCGCCGGCCGTGACGACGGTGCGGCGCGGAATGGCGAACCCACCGTAGGAGGCGATCAGGCACCCGATGAGACCGCCGACGTTCTGCAGCATGGTGAAGGTGACACTGCCCTGCACCGAGTAGCCGCGCCCGACGAGGATCTGGGGCATCAACAGGACGACGCTGAACTGGGCGCCCCACGCCAGGAAGGCCGTGAGGCCCAACGCGATGGTGCGACGACGGAGCGGCTTGGTCAGCACACTGCGCAACGCCTGGCCCCTGGACTCGTCGTGCTGGGCGCTCTCCGAGGCCGCGACGGTGTCCCGGCCGACGAAGGACCGGACCTCGTCGCCGCTGTGCAGGCGCAGCCGTCCGGTCGACAACCGGGTGAGGGCCTCGTTCGTCTCCTGGATCTTGCCCCGGCTCAACAGGTGAGCCGGCGTCTCGGGCAGGTACCGCCGGAAGAACACGATCAGGACGGCCGGAATCCCCAGGAGGCCGAACGCCCAGCGCCAGGCGTCGTCGCCCGCGTCGACCGCGGAGGCGAACGGGCCGATGATCACCAAGGCGTAGACGTAGGCGAGAAAAATGCCGATTCCCGCGGAGATCGTGTTGAACAGGGAGACGAACACACCGCGGAACTTGGTCGGTGTCAGCTCGGAGAGGTAGGTGAGCCCCACGGCGATCTCGCCGCCGACGCCCAGGCCGGTCACGACCCGGGTGATGCCGAGGACGACGGAGTTCGGCGCGAAGGCCGACAGCACCGAGCCGAGGCAGTAGATGCCCAGGCTGACCGACAGCAGGCTCCGGCGACCGAAGATGTCCGCGACCAGGCCGCCGACGATGCCACCGGCGACGATGGCCAGCAGGCTCACGGTGGACAGCAAGGCCAGCCCCGAGGCGTCGAGCCCGAGCGCCTTTTGCAGGGACGGGCCGAGGGCCGAGAGGATGAGCTGTTCGAAAACCTCGAAGAGGCCGCCCAGGACGACCAGGGTGAGCGCCAGGTAGTGCGTGCGCGTGAGCCCGAATCCGTCGACGATCTCACCGAGAGATCGGGGCTTGCCGCTCATGGTGGCTTCAGCGTCGAATGCCATGGTTCCCCTTCGGGTCGAATGACGTTGCGGCCTCTTACGAGGCGTCGTCCGCTTGCGTCGGTGGGCGGTTGGGCAGCGGGAAGGAGAACACCGAGACGAGGTCCTCGGCGCCGGTGTTCTCCAGCGCGTGCCACGAGGCCGCCGGGATGAAAATCGCCTGACCGCGCTCGAAATCCATGACGCCCTGGTCGGTGTGCAGCCGGCCCGAGCCCTGGGCGACGTACATGACCTCGGAGGTGGCGTGGGCGATCGTGCCGGTTTTCGGGGCTCCGGCCGGGATCGTGACCGCGCCGAGGCAGTTCTGGATTTCGGGGACGTTGCTGCCGCTCAACAGCAACCCGTCGGCCGGCGGGTTCGCCGGGTCCGCAGTGACCTGGACGTAGCGTCCGGTGATCGCGTCGGTCATGGATTCCCTTCTCGCGATGGTGGTGCCGCTCTGCCGGCGAGGGGCCGGTGGCTGTTCGGCGCCCTCCTGCCCGGGGAAGAGCTGCGTTTGGTTCCGCTGGAGGTGCGCCTTCATGGCTTCCTCGGCCGCTTCCGGCCCGTCGCTGCGAATCGCGTCGAGAACGCGCTGGTGGTCGGCGATCAGTTCAACGCGTTTCTCGCGGTCCTTGAGGATGATCTGGTTGATCAACACCCACAGGGGTTGCCGATCGATCTCGACCAGTTCCGACGCGAAGTGATTGAGGAGGTGGTTCGGACACATCGCGGCCAGGTCCGCGTGGAAAGCCATGGAATGGTTGACGAAGTCGGGCAGCTGCGCCGGCTCGTCGATCAGGCGGGTGGCGATGTCGAGATCACGCTGGACCTCCCCCAGATCGATGTCGCCGGGCGTTGCCGCCAGCAGGCGCGAGATGGGCGGCTCGACCACGAGCCGAGCCGCGATCACGTGCTCGGGTGTCGAGCCGATCTCTTGTCCGACGCGCTGGGCGAGCCCACGGCTCAAGTCGGCGACGTACGTACCGTCCCCGTGCCGCACGACGATGGCCCCGCTCAGTTCCATCGCGAAGAGCGCCTCGCGCACGGTCGCCCGCGACACCTCGAACTTCACCGAGAGGTCCCGATCCGACGGCAGCCGCGCACCCGCCGCCAGTCCACCCTGCTGGATCTCGCTCAGGAGCGCCTGCGCGATGCGCAGGTACCGCCGCTTCGGCAGGGATGAACCAGACTGGTCTGATGACTGCATGGGCAGACGTTAGACCACTGGTTCGGGCAAAAACAAGGGCCGGACGTCGACGGGAAGTGACGATCGAGCCGCGGCTCGGATCCGGGCGCCGATCCACCGGGGATCGCATCGCCGCAGCTCAAGTGATGTTTCAGCGGTTTGAAGTCACGGAGCAGGTTCGGCCACGACGCGGCCGTTACCGGTCCCGGTGCAGTTCGACGAGCCCGATCGCCGTAGCCCGCAGCAGCAGGTCGAGCCGGGGTTCGAAGTCGAGCGCGACGTGCGCCCAGCCGGGTTCCTGCTCGTACAGCCTGGCCGGCGTCGGAGTGGGAGGCGAGGCCTGCCAGAACGCGGCCGCCAACGAGTCCGCGGCCGCGAGAAGACGGTAAGACTGCTCACTCGACCGACAGCACCGACCAGATCACCGGCGGCCGTGCCGTCGACATCGAGGGTGCGCGGGCGTACAGAACCAAGGCCATGACGGCCCGACTGGTCACCAGGTCGACACCAACCAGCTGTGGCCGAGCAGCGCCACCGTAGTGCCTGGACGGCTTCGCCACATCCGCGCTCTCGACAGGTCGTCAACCCGGGCCGTCGGGATGGGCGAGATCGTAAGCCCGGGAAACCTTCTGCGGCACCACCATCCGCCACGCGTCCACGACGAACTCGCGGGCCTCGACCGGATCCAGCGCCGCGAGCTCGGCGTGGACCCAGTTGAACCGCATGTCCGACGTCGACGGCAACCGGAACTTCCCCGGCTCGCCGGCAACGAGCGCGGCGCGCTCCTCCTTCGGGAACGCGAAGCCCATCTCCGTCTCGTCGAGGGAGAACGCGACGTAGACGATCTGCTTGACCCGGAACTTCAACCGGCCCCGCACGTACACCGGATAAGAACGCTCCAGCTGCGACCCCAGCGCACGGACGTCCTCGACCACCGCCACCCCGCACCTCCTCAGCGCCAGAACGGAGTCTTCCACGTCACGCGCGGAAACCCGGCATCTTCAGCCCAACAAGGAATTCAGCACGGCAGGCGCCTCGGCCGGGCCCGGCAGCGGCGCCCACCGCGTCCCGCACGTCCGCGCGAGCGACGCTGCCTCCTCCGTGTCGTCCGCCGGTGCGATGATCAGCAGTTCCGGCAAGGCCAGCGCGGCAGGGCGGGGGTCCTCGTCGTCGGTGGCGCGGCAGTCCGACAGCAGCACGGTCACCTTGCGGACGGCCCGTGATCGATCGAGCTGCCGGGCGGCCTCGCGCAGCGCGGGTGCCAGGCCGGTGACGCCGTGGCCGCGCAGGTCGAGGACGTCGTCGACGAGGGTGTCGGGTGGGCGGGGCGTGTCGAGGGCGCGCAGGATCCGCGGCGTGCGGGCGAAGGCGATCACGGCGTGCTCCCCCGGCGCCCGCCACACGCACGCGGCGGCGGTGAGCGCGGCGGCGGCGAGACGAGCGCCGCCCATGGAGCCCGAGGCATCGATGAGCAGGCAGAGCGCGAGGGTGGGCCGGGCCCAGGTGCGGGCGGTCAGTTCGTCCAGCGCAGGCGGACGGCGCAGTCCGCGGGCGTCGGCGACGGCCGGCAGTGACGCGTCGAGGTCCAGGTCGCCGCCGCGGTCGGCGGGGACGGGGGTGAGGCGGCCGATGCCGGTGCCGCGCGGTGGTCCGGACCGGACGCGATCGAGGGCGATGCGGGCGGCCAGCGCACGGGCGGCGGCGCGCAGGGCTTCGTCGGTGGCGTGGGCGATCTCCGCCAGCAGGGCGAGGGCCTCGTCGGGGTTGTCGGTCAGGGCGCGGTCGAACGCTTCGGTGTCGAGGACTCCGACCTCGGGGGAGATCTCGCCGAACCGTTCGTGACGGGCCAACTGTGACCGCGGCGTGCTGCGCCGACCGGGCGCCGGGCGTGCCGGGCGGGGCAGGCGGGGCGCTTCGAGCGCCGGGGCGCCCGCCGGCGGCGGGCTCACGCTCCCCCCGGCGCATCACCTCCCTCGGGTGGCGACCCGAACGCCTTCTCGTACAGCTCCCGCACCACCGCCTCGGCCGTGCGCGTGCAGGACTCCTGCAAGCGGATCCGGCCGGACAGCGCGACGACGGCGGCGTCGAGGCCCACTCGCCACTCGCTGACGTCGACCGCACGACGCCGCGCCAGCGACGTGCTCAGCCGCACCATGTCGATGGCGCCGCGCACGGAGGAACCGACGCGGATCTCGCCGTGTTCGCGGGTGGCCCGGACGAGCTCGACGACCTTGGCGCGCCACGCTCGCGGCACGTCCGGCGCGCGCAGGACCACGACGGTCTCCTCGTCGGCCGCGGTCTGGTAGCCCATGCTGATCCGGCACACCCGGTCGTAGATCGCCGACGAGATGCGGGCCGTGCCCACGGCGTCGAACGGGTTCATCGCCGCGACGAACCGGAACTCCGGCGCCGCCGCGACGCACCCCAGCCGCGGGACGTGGAGCTCGCCCTCGCTCATCACGGTCAGCAGGACGTTGAGCGTCTCCTCCGGGATCCGGTTGACTTCCTCGACATACAGCAGCGCGCCGGACCGGAGCGCCTCCACGAGCGGCCCGTCGACGAAGGTTTCGGGCCGGTAGCCCCGATCCAGCACCAGCGCCGGGTCGAAGTGCCCGATCAGCCGCGCCGGGGTGAGCTCCGCGTTGCCCTCCACGAAGACGAACGGAACCTCGGCGTGGTGCGCGACCGCCCGCAGCAGGGTGGTCTTGCCGGTGCCCGGCGGCCCTTCCAGCACCACGTGGGCGCCGCTGTCGAGCGCCGCTTCCAGCAGCTCGACCTCGTGCTCGCGCCCGACCACGGGCGACTCCGCCGCGGCCGGACCAGCGGTGAGCGGGCCGGGCACCGGAGTGCCCGGCCCGCGCGGAGCCGAGTGCACCGCCATCAGTGCTCGTGGATCATGACGCCGCGGACATTGCTGCCGTTGAGCAGGTCTTCATATCCCTCGTTGACTTGCTCCAGCGTGTACGTCTTCGTGATCAGCTCGTCGAGCTTGAGGTCGCCGGACTGGTAGAGACCCAGGATCTTCGGGATGTCCGTGGTCGGGTTGCAGTCGCCGAACAGCGTGCCCTTCACCGTCTTCTTGAACAGCGTGAGGATCGAGCCCGGGAGCTGGATGTTCTTCGTCGCCAGCTTGTTCAGACCGGTCAGCACGACGGTGCCGCCCTTGCCGGTGGCGTCGAACGCGCCGGTCACGATCTCCTCGGTCACGATCCCCGCGGTGACGATGGCCTTGTCGGCTCCGTTGCCGTTGGTCATCTGCCGCGCGAGGTCGCCGGCCTCCTCGATGCTCGCGACGGCGTGCGTGGCGCCGAGCTCCATCGCCTTCTCGCGCTTGTTCGGCAACGGGTCCACGGCGATGAGGTTCTTCGCCCCGGCGTAGCGCGCGCCCTGCACCGCGTTGATGCCGATCCCGCCGACGCCGGACACGATCACCGTCTCGCCCGGCCGGACGTCGGCGGCGTTCACCGCGGAGCCCCAGCCCGTCGGTACCCCGCAGCCGACGAGCACGGCCTTGTCCAGCGGCAGGTCGTCGTCGACCTTCACCACGGAGTTCTGGTGGATCGTGGCGTACTGAGAGAAGGTCCCGAGCATGCACATGGCGCCGTACTGGCCCCTCGGCCCGGAGAAGGGGAACCGCTCACCGGGCAGGTGGCCCTCGAGGATCGTGGCGCCCATGTCGCAGATGGCCTGCTGGCCCGTGGCGCACCACCGGCACACGCCGCAGTTGGGGATGAACGAGCACACGACGTGGTCCCCCGGCTTCGCGCGGGTCACGCCGGGGCCGACCTCCTCGATGATCCCCGCGCCCTCGTGCCCGAGCACCATCGGCAAGCGGGCCTCCAGGTCGCCGTGGGCGATGTGGACGTCCGAGTGGCACAGGCCGGCGTGGGTGTAGCGGATCAGCACCTCGCCTTCCTGCGGCCCGTCCAGCTCCAGTTCCTCGATCTCGATCGGCTTGCCGACTTCGTGGACGACCGCGGCCTTCGTCTTCACGGGCTTCTCCTTCACTTCGTTGTGAGGTTCCGCCACCAGGCGACATCGACGGCCTCGGCCCGGGTGCGGGCGGCCGATCGTCCCGGTGGGAGGGGAGAGGAGGCGGCTTGGGTGGCCTTCGATCGTGACAATCGGGCCGGAAGTCTGTCAACTTCGGCGCCGACGCCCCGGCGGCTGTACATCGGGACCGGCATGGCGCAGAGTGCGTAGCGGATTGACCATCGGCCAGGAGGTGTGATGACCGGCGAGGAAATCGTGCTCGGTCCCCTACCGAAGGGGATCACTCCCGCTCACGAGGGCATGGGAAAGAAGGTGTGGAACGTACTCGGGCACACCTACTCCATGAAGGCGGCCAGTGAGACGAGCTTCGCGTTCGAGACCCTCGACCCACCCGGCACCGGCGTGCCGCCGCACGTGCACCCGACGCAGGACGAGCACATCTACGTCCTGGGCGGTGTGTTCACCCTCTACCTCGACGGCAAGTGGGAGACCGCGGGTCCCGGCGACACCGTGCGGATGCCGAAGGGTCTCCCCCACGCCTACTACAACCGCAGCGAGGACATGGCCCGGGCGTTGTTCTGGGTGAGCCCGGCCGGGCGGCTCGCGCAGCTGTTCGACAAGCTGCACAACCTCGAGGACCCGGCCGAGGTCGTCAGGGTGTCGGCGCTCTACGACGTCGACTTCCTCCCGCCCGGTTCGGTGGAGGGCGCCTGAGGGCTCACCGGCCGGGTTGGTTCACCTGCTGCTGTGACGCCCCGGTGACCTGGGCGTAGCCGGTGACGACCGCCTCGAGCGCCGCCGCGTCGATCACGTCCTCCAGGCGGGAGAAGCCGTCCGGGGCACGGCTTTCGACCTCGTCGATGACGTTCTCCGGACCGCCCTGGCGGTTGCGGAGCACGATCTCGGCGGTGGCCGCCAGGCGGTCGTCCTGGTACGCCCGCAGTGCTTCGACGGGATCGGTGTGCGCCGCCAGGTGCCCGCCGAGGCTGGTGGCGTCGAGGATCGCCTGGCCGGCGCCGTTGGAGCCCATCGGGTACATCGGGTGGGCGGCGTCGCCCAGCAGCGTCACGCGCCCGTGCGACCAGGCGGGCAACGGATCCCGGTCGCACATCGGGAACTCGAAGATCTCCTCGGTGGCCTCGATCAGCGCCGCGTGGTCGACCGTGGGCAACCGGAACCGCCCGACGTGGCGGGCCAGCTCGGCCCGGTCGGCGGGTTTGGCCCAGTCCTGTCGCCTCGGCGGCGCGGAACCGGGCTGCCCGGTGCGGATGCAGATCGCCCAGTTGGTGAGCCTCGTGCCCGCGTCGCGGCCCGCCGCGATCGGGTAGACCACCAGCTTCGCCGCGGTACCCCCGGCGACGATCATCGAGCGCCCGCCGCCGAACTCCGGCCAGTCGGTGGCACCGCGCCACATCAGCACGCCGTTCCACCGCGGCGGCCCCTCATCCGGGAACAGCCGGGACCGCACGGTCGAGTGGATCCCGTCGGCCGCCACCAGGACGTCGCCGTGTACGGTCGACGGCGGACCACCGTGGCGGTCGGCGAAGTGCGCCCGGACGCCGCTCGCGTCCTGCTCGAACCCGATCAGCCGCTGCCCGGTCCGCACCGCGTCGGCACCGAGCCGCTCCCGGACCGCGCGCAGCAGCATGCCCTGCAGCCGGCCCCGGTGCAGGCAGAACTGGGGAAGCGTGAACCCGGCGTCCAGCCCGCACGGCCGGCGCAGGATCACCTGCCCCAGCCGATGGGTGTAGAACAGCTCGCGGGTGCGGATCCCGACCTCGTCGAGCGCGTCGAGCAGCCCGAGCGCGGCGAGCTCCTTGACCGCGTGCGGCAGCGCGTTGATCCCCACGCCCAGCTCGCTGATCCGTTCGCTCTGCTCGTGGACGACACACTCGATGCCTTCGTGGTGCAACCGCAGAGCCGTGGTGAGCCCACCGATCCCCGCTCCGACGATGACAGCCTTCACAGCCACCTCCTGTCCCTGCCTCGCAGCATCGCCCAGATGCGCGGTTCACGCCACCCCCTCTCGGCTCCTCCGTGGAGTCCGTGACGATTTCACCGACCGTGTGTCCCTTTTCCGGTTGCGGCGCAACAGGTTCCGGGTTCGCGGCGATCGCGGCACGCGTTGCGGGATCGACGGAGGTGCGCGGCCCGGCAACGGTACCTACAGTGGGCAGCATCGGTCGGTGACACAACCCGGAACGAGCGACGCGCGAGGCGGTGCCCGGTCCGCGGCAGGCCAGGCCTGGCCCGGACGAGCGGGAACCGGTGCGAACCGTGCGCTTGCCGTCGAGCGTCGGGGATGGACCAGAGGCGGTTCCCCACCATGAAGGATGCACATCGGTTCGAACCGAAGGGCCCCGGTGGCGCTGCCGTGTTCGCGGCGTGGGAGCGGTTCGTGCGGGGTGAGGACCAGGTGCCCGGGGTACGGCCCGTGGTGGCGATCTCCTGGCACCGCTGCCGGGAGCAGTACCGGGTCGACCCGCACCTGACCGAGGCTCCGGTGGCCGTCGCCGAGCGCCGCCACACCCCCGAACACGACGTCGTCTTCGCCGAGCTCGGTTTTCGCGCCGCTTCCGTGGCGCACGAGATGGTCGGCCTGCCCGGCGTCGTCACCGTCACCGACGCCGCCGGCCGGGTCCTGGCCGAATGGGGTGACCCCGCCGCCCTCGCCCGGGCCGACGAGTTCAACCTGGCGCCCTGGTTCAGCTGGGCCGAATGCGCGGCGGGCACCAACGGCATGGGCACGGCGCTCGAGGCCCACGGCCCGGTGCTGATCAGCGGCGCGGAGCACTGGTGCCAGGCGTTCCACAACTGGGTCGGCGCGGGCATCGCGGTGCGCGACGTGGTGACCGGGGAACCGATCGGCGGCTTGAACCTCTCGTGCTGGCGCAGCCCGCTGCCGGCGTCCGCGGGCGGGTGGCTGGCGAACGCGGTCGCCATCACCCAGCGCTCGCTCAAGCGACGTGCCCGTGACAGCGGCGCCGAACTGGTCGCGGCCTACACCCAGGCCAGGGCTCGCTCCCGCACGCCGCTCGCCGCGGTGGACACCGCGGGCAAGGCGGTGATCGCGGACGACACGGCGAGCGTGCTCATGGGTGTCCCCGCGTCCACCCCGGCGGTGGACTCCACGCTGCGGTGGAACCCCGGCCTGCCGGAGCTGATCGGAGCCGCCCGGCACGCGAGCAAACAGGCCGGACACAACCCCGACTGGGTCGGCTCCACGCAGATCTTCCCCCACCTCGCCGACGAGCCGACGTCGATCAGCATCCGGCCCGTCTTCTCGTCGGCGAGCCTGATCGGGCACCTGGTTTCCTTCGGCGTCGCCGAAGGAGTGCAGCTGCCCCAGCCGGAGGAGTCCACGCGGGCCGGCGGGCAGCCGAGCCGGCTGATCGGGCTGCGGGCCGACCGGATGGTGCTGCTGCGACTGGGAGAAGTCGCCTTCGCGGAATCGATGGGCAACGACGTGTGGCTCTCGACCGCGCAGGGCCGCTTGCGCGCCGCCTCGGCGAGCTTGGACAAGCTCGAAACCGAGCTGACCGAGGTCGGCTTCCTGCGGGTGCACCGCCGGTATGTGGTCAACACCGACCGGGTCCGCGAGATCGAGCGCGGGCACAAGGGCGAACTGCGGCTCGTCATGGACGACGGCGGGAACGAGGTGGTGCCGGTTTCCCGGCGCAACACACCGGCGGTGCGTCGCGCGCTGAACCTCTGAACTCGTAGCACAAACCCCGTACTCGGAAGGAATCCCGTGTCTGACAGCCCCGAAACCGCGGGCGGCCTCGGCCTCGCCGGCTCGCCCGGGACCGGACAACGCGCGGCGAGCACGGCGGGCACCCGCGGCTGGTGGCCGGATCAGCTCGACCTGAAGATCCTCCGCAAACACCCGGCCACGGCGAACCCGCTGGGCGTGGACTTCGACTACGCCGCCGAGTTCCTGACCCTCGACCTCGACGCGCTGGCCCGCGACGTCGACGAGGTGCTGACGACCTCGCAGGAGTGGTGGCCCGCCGACTTCGGGCACTACGGACCGCTCGTGCTGCGGATGGTCTGGCACTGCGCGGGGACCTACCGGGTCCACGACGGCCGCGGCGGCGCGGCCACGGGCATGCAGCGCTTCGCCCCGCAGAACAGCTGGCCGGACAACCGCAACCTCGACAAGGCGCGCCGACTGCTCTGGCCGGTGAAGAAGAAGTACGGCCGCAAGATCTCCTGGGCCGATCTCATGGTCTTCGCCGGCAACCGCGCCCTGGAGACGATGGGCTTCACGACCTTCGGCTTCGCGGGCGGGCGCGAAGACGTCTGGGAAGCCGACGACGACGTCTACTGGGGACCCGAGCGCGTCTGGCTCGGCGACGAGCGCCACGGCGGCGTCCGGCAGCTGGAGAAACCGCTCGCCGCCGTGCAGATGGGCCTGATCTACGTCAACCCGGAGGGCCCGCACACCGTCCCGGACCCGGTCACCTCGGCGCGGGACATCCGCGAGACGTTCCGGCGCATGGCGTTGAACGACGAGGAGACCGTGGCGCTCATCGCGGGCGGGCACACGTTCGGCAAGACCCACGGTGCCGCCGCGCCGGAAAACCACCTCGGCCCCGAACCCGAGGCGGCGGGGCTCGAGGAACAGGGCCTGGGCTGGCGCAGCAGCCACGGCAGTGGCAAGGGCGCGGACACCATCTCCAGCGGGCTCGAAGGCACTTGGACGCCCACCCCGACGCGGTGGGACAACAGCTACCTCGAAACCCTGTTCGGCTACGAGTGGGACCTGGAGCTGAGCCCCGCCGGCCTGTGGCAGTGGATCCCTCGAGGGGGTGGCGGGGCCGGGACCGTGCCCGATGCCCACGACCCGTCGAAAACGCACGCGCCGACGATCCTGACGACGGATCTCGCACTGCGCAAGGACCCCGGCTACGAGCAGATCGCCCGGCGGTTCCTGGAGGACCCCGGTTCGCTGGCGGACGCGTTCGCCCGGGCGTGGTTCAAGCTGACACACCTCGACCTGGGCCCGATCCCGCGCTACCTCGGACCGTTGGTCCCGCGCGAGCCGCTGCTGTGGCAGGACCCGATCCCCGCCGTGGACCACGAACTCGTTTCAGCGGCGGACATCGCCGTGCTCAAGCGCGAGATCCTCGCCTCCGGGCTGTCGATCTCCCGGCTCGTCGCCACGGCGTGGGCGTCGGCCTCGACGTTTCGGACCAGCGACAAGCGCGGCGGTGCGAACGGCGCGCGCATCCGCCTCGAGCCGCAGCGGAGCTGGCCGGTCAACGAGCCCGGCCGGCTGGCACAGGTGCTGCGCACCCTGGAAGCGATTCAAGAGTCCTTCACCGGCTCCCGGACCGACGGCAGGAAGATCTCGCTCGCCGACCTCATCGTGCTCGGCGGGGCCGCCGCCGTCGAGCAGGCCGCCCACGACGCCGGCCACGACGTCGAAGTCCCGTTCGTCGCCGGACGGATGGACGCCACCCAGGAGTGGACGGACGTGGCGTCCTTCGCCGCACTCGAACCGGCCGCCGACGGTTTCCGCAACCACACGGGGAAAAACGGCCGGCTTCCGCCGGAGCACGCGCTGATCGACCGGGCGAACCTGCTGGGCCTGAGCGCGCCCGAGATGACGGTTCTCGTGGGCGGGCTGCGGGTTCTCGGCGCGAACCACGCCGGTTCGCCACTCGGGGTTTTCACGTCCCGGCCCGGGTTGCTGACCAACGACTTCTTCGTGAACCTCCTCGACCAGGGCATCGAGTGGCAGCCCACCGAGGGGTCCGGCGCGACCGCGTCGACCTTCGAAGGCCGCGACCGCGGCACCGGCGAGCGCAAGTGGACCGGCAGCCGGGTCGACCTGGTTTTCGGTTCGAACTCCGAGCTGCGCGCGCTCGCGGAGGTCTACGCGAGCGACGACGCGCAGGAGAAGTTCGTGCGTGATTTCGTGGCCGCGTGGGAAAAGGTCATGAACCTCGACCGGTTCGACCTCGCCTGACCCCGGCGCCGTGCGCGGATTCCCCGTCGGTCACACGAGTTTTTCACCGCGGGCCAACGGTCTCGCCCGGGGCGGGTTTCGGCCGCGCCGGCCTGGCCGAATGGTGCCGATCCGGTGGTGAACGGTGGCCCCCGCGAGGTGAACGGCACACACCCACTCGTCCGTCGCCGACGCTTGTCGACGTGATTTGTCCGGCGTAGCGTGCGTATTGACCACCGATTTTCAGTCGGACGTCGGTCGTGGCGGGAAATAAGATCGAATTTCGAGTAATTCGCTGTGCTGAATTGCGCACCGCCACGACAGCGCACCTTCGATGCGACCGACACGAAGTCGGCACAAAGATCGGGACGAGGAAGGTGAAAGCCGATGACGACAGCGCCGGAGCGGACGGACTTGCTCAAAGAGCTCGGGCTGGACATGCAGAACCACGCAACGCTGGGTCGCGTGCTGGGCACCGGAAAGATCGGGCGGGCCAGCGAAGGAGCGGGGGGCCGCATGCAGGCCACCATTCGCATCAACGAGGACGAGCTGATGTGGGATCCCTCCATTCTCGTCATGCCCCACAGCGGCGATATCGACCTCGAGCTCGTCAACGACGACAAGAACACCCACTGCGCGCTCCTGCCGAGCAACGGCGACCGGAAGTTCATCTGGTTGGTGAACCATTCCCGTGGCCGGGCGACGCTCAATCTCGACGGACCGGGCTACTACTGGTTCAGCTCGCCCACCGGCAACGACGAGGGACGCGGCCTGACGGGGGCCATCGTCGTGCTGGGCGACGCACCGCCCGAGGCTCGTCTCGACCGACCCGACCAGCCGCAGCCGTAGGAAGGAGGAGGAGATGACGACCTCGGAAGACTACGTCGACGCCGGTGAGGCCATCGACCAAGGAAACCTGAGCGGCAAGATTCCGGGCGGGGAGGTCGCCCCGCCGGTGACCGCGAGCGTGAACTACGAGCGCATCCTCAACGCCCGCGAGGAGCCCCACAACTGGCTCACCTACTACGGCGCCTACAACGGGCAGCGGTACAGCCCGCTGGACCAGATCAACACCGAGAACGTCAAGCGGCTCGCCCCCGCGTGGGTGTTCCAGGCCGGCACGACCGGGCTGATCGCGGGAGCGTCGACCTACTCGTTCGAAGCCGCACCGATCGTCGTCGACGGGGTCATGTTCCTGACCGGCTGGGACGGCTGGATCTGGGCGCTGGACGCGAAGACCGGCGTGGAGATCTGGCGGTACAAGCACGCCGTGCCGTTCGACGTGTCGTTGTGCTGCGGCAACGTGAACCGCGGGTGCGCCGTGGCGCAGGGGAAGGTCTTCTTCGTCGCCGCGAACGCCCGGC
This sequence comes from Amycolatopsis sp. NPDC004368, assembly GCF_053602515.1. Lineage (NCBI taxonomy): Bacteria > Bacillati > Actinomycetota > Actinomycetes > Pseudonocardiales > Pseudonocardiaceae > Amycolatopsis > Amycolatopsis sp. NPDC004368. The sequence continues at coordinate 83,222 of NZ_JBSGDT010000033.1, forward strand.
TGATCGCACTCGACGCCACCACCGGCAAGCCGGAGTGGCGGCAGACCTTCGGCGACGTGCGGGCCGGCGAGAGCGCGACGGTCGCCCCGCTGATCGTGAAGAACATGGTCATCGTGGGGAGTTCCGGCGGCGAGTTCGGCGTGCGCGGCCACCTCGACGCGTTCGACCTCGAGAGCGGCGAGCACCAGTGGCGCTGCTACATGGTGCCGAAGCCGGGAGAACCGGGTTCGGAGACCTGGCCCGCCGACGGTGAGGCGTGGGCGCGGGGCGGCGCGAACTGCTGGGTCACCGGCACGTTCGACCCGGAGACCAACCTGATCTACGTCGGCACCGGCAACCCGGCGCCCGACTTCGACGGCGAGGTCCGGGAAGGCGACAACCTCTACACCGACAGCGTCGTCGCCGTCGACGTCGACAGCGGCCAGATCCGCTGGCACTACCAGTGCACGCCGCACGACCTGTGGGACTACGACAGCATCGCCGAGTGCATCCTGTTCGAGAAGGACGGCCGCAAGCTGCTCGGGCACTTCGACAAGAACGGCTACTTCTACGTCCTCGATCGCACGGACGGCACGCTGATCCAGGCCACGCCCTTCGTGGACCGCATCACCTGGGGCGCGGTCACCCGGGAGGGTCAGGTCACGCCGAAGCTGTACCCGGAGAAGGAGGGCGAACCGGTCCACTTCTACCCGGGCCCGGCCGGCGCCAAGGAATGGACCCACGCCTCCTACAGCCCGAAGACCGAGCTCTTCTACGTCCCGGTCCAGGACACCGGGGCCACGGCCACCCGGCGGCGCCGGGAGTTCAAGGAGAGCATCCCGTATTGGGGCGCCGGCGTTCAGGTGGACGCAGACGACATGGCGGGCTCGATCAGCGCGTTCGACGGTGCCGGCGAGGAGAAGTGGCGCTGGCGCAACGAACTCCCGATGTGCGCGTCGACCTTGGCCACCGGCGGTGACCTGGTGTTCGCGGGCGAGGCCACGGGCGAGTTCAACGCGCTCGACGCGCGCACCGGCGAGCTGCTCTGGCAGTTCCAGTGCGGCAGCGGCCACCACAGCAGTCCGACGACCTACACGGTCGAGGGCCGGCAGTACATCGCCGTGCCGGTCGGCTGGGGCGGCTGGGCCGAGGGGTTCCTCCCCGGCATGCTGGGCGCGGGGCACGGAAGCGCCCTGTTCGTCTTCGCCCTTCCGGAATCGGCATGACGCGAGACCGGGACCGGGACCTGCCGCGAAACCGGGCAGAGGAGGTGAATCCATGGAGTCTCGACTCGATGTGTGGGAGACGCCCGAGTTCGACGAGATCGGAGTCGCGCCCGAGGTGACCATGTACGTCGCTCAGCTGGACGACTGAAGCCCAGCAGGTGCAGGGGTGGCGCCGGACCCGGGCGAAACAGACGGACGCTCGACCTCAGCCCAACAACGACGTGTGCCGCGCCGCGGTCGTGACCGGGCCCGACAACGTGGGC